>DATMUX010000251.1:0-7575 GCA_035563695.1 Acidimicrobiia bacterium | reverse complement strand
CGTCGACGGCGGCGCGCGGCTGCGTGGCCAGCTCCCCGTCGATCACGACGGTGTCGACCCGGTCGAGGAGCCGCAACACCCGCGCGTCCATCGTGACCGCGTCGCGCCCCGCGAACACGGTGCCCGTCTGCGCGGCGAAGCCCTCGCGCCCGAGGCGGGCCGCGCGGGGTACGGCCGCGAGCACGACACCGGCGACGGCGCGCGGCCGGCGCGTCAAGGCAAGGGTCACCGCGCCCGCACCCAACGCCGCGATCGAGACGCGCTGCGCGTACTGCTCGAGCGCGCCGTCGGGGAGCGGCACCGGCCGCGGCTCGCGCACGAACGGCTGCGCGCGCGTCCCGGTCGGCGCGACGTGCAGGCGAGATTCCATCCGGTCCCAGGCGCGGCCGAGCGCGACCGCCTCGCGCAGCAACGTCCCGCGGTGCACCGCGTCGACGAGCAATCCGGCCGGCCCCTGCGTGAGCCCCTGGAGCATCGCGCTCGTGGAGACATAGGCCGCCTCGATCGCGCGGTGGCGCTCGAGGCGCCGCCGTACCGGCGGCAGCGTGTCGATCGCGGGCATGATCGCGGCGAGGTCGACGGGAAGCGCCGGGAGCCGCGTGAATCGGGCGAACAGGCCCACGGCGACGCCGGCCGCGTCGGCGCCGATCTCGACGATCGCCCAGCGGACGCGATCGGGATCGCCGGGATGTTCCCGGCCGTCGGCGAGCAGATCGTCTTCTTCCAGGCCGTGTTCATCCTCAACCGAATCGACGACGTCGACGAGATCGTCGAGCCCCACGGTCCGCTCGTCGAAGGCGACGACGACGCGGCCCAGCACCGGGTTGACCTCGGCCCAGTGCACGCCTTCGACGTCGCGCAGCGCATGCTCGAGCCGGTCGGCCACGGGGTGGCCGTCGACCCGGTGGACACCCTTCACCTCGATGTGCGCCCGGCCGTCGGTCTTCCACGTGTGGCGGCCATGCGGCGCGAACCGGCGCATGCCCTCGGGAGACGTGATGTTCGACGCGACACGGCGCGCGGTATCGACGGAGATGTCCACGACCCCTCCTCACCTCCGGCGGTGGCGCCTCATCGTCGCGAACCGTGATCCGGCAGGAAAAGGGTCCGAAGGCCGATGGCACACCTCTTGACACGTTCCTGACATTCGGCTCCGTGGTCTCGCGCCGTCGCGACGGTCTACGCGTTCGCCTCGCCGCTCCCCGTCGTCTTGCGCTGCTCGACCGCGCGAGAGGCGGCACCGAAGATCAACCGGACGACGACCGCGAGCAGCACGAGGTCGGCGGTCATCTGCACCGTCGTGACGAGCCGGGCCGGGTCGGTCTTGGGCGTGATGTCACCGAAGCCGACGGTGGAGAGCACCGTCACTGTGAAGTAGAGCGCCTGGGTACGCGTCATGGCGACGCCGAACGCGGCCGGGTTCGATCTCGACATCGTCAGGTACAGCCAGGCGAACATGACGACGAACAGCGGGAGCAACAACGCGAGCGCGATGACGGCGCGCCCCATGGGTTGCCCGTGGCGCAGGATCGAGTTGACCTCGTGGCTCAGCACCGCGAGGAACACGCCGAGCAGCACGATCACGCGCCACCACACCGCGTCGTGCGGCCGCGGCTGGAACGGGAGCGTGTAGTAGAGCGCGAGCAGCGTCGCGGCGACGGCGGCCGCAAGCACCACGGTGATGGCCATCTCGCGCCGGGTGAACTCGTGTTCTTCGGCGTCGCTCATGGCCCCCCTCGCTGTTCGCGATCAGGCGGCCGGGGGCTTCACGCGCAGCAAGGCCTCGTTCGGATGCTCGGGCAGCTCGGTGAGCGGCCGCGCGATCTCGGCGTGCGTCGGGCCGAACTCGTCGGCCAACGGTCGCAGCGCCTCGAGATCGAAGTCGTAGAGCCGGGCCGCGTTCTCGGCGAGGATCTTCTGCATGTCGGCCGGGTCCCAGTCGCTGAACACCTGGCGGAGGTGCTCGCGCGTGAACGGGTACGTGCCCTCGTCGTGCGGGTAGTCGGAGCCCCACATGAACTTGTCGAGCCCGACCGTCTCCTGGGCGGCGCGCGCGTCGGCGAGGCCGGGGAAGCTCACGCCGAGCCACACGTTCTGGCGGAAGTACTCCGTCGCCGACTTCGGCAGGATGTGTTCGGGCTTGAAGCGCAGCTCTCCGATCGCGCCCGCGTTCCGTACCGCGGCCAGCGAGTGGTCGAGCTGGGCGAGGAACGCCGGGATCCACGCGCACCCCTGCTCGGTGATGACGAACTTCAGGTTCGGGAAGCGCTCGAAGACACCCGACAGCAGCATGAAGATGAGCGGCCGGCGGGAGTAGTGACCGAGCTCGGCGATCTGGACGAGCGCGGAGCTCGGGTGCCGCAGGTATTCGGGACCGCCGACGCCGCCGTGACAGTTGACGGGGACGCCGAGCTCCTCGCACACGGCCCAGAGCCGGTCGTAGTCGGGATGGTTGTACGGCTTCAACCAGGTCGCGTCGGGCGGGACCGCGGGCAGCAGCACGCCACCGCGCAGGCCGTGCTCCTTGATCCAGCGCACATCGGCGATCGCGTCGTCGAGGTCGTTGACGAAGATCTGGCCGATGCCCGCGCGCCGGTCCGGGAACCGCTCGCAGAAGTCGACGAGCCAGCGGTTGTGCGCGCGCACGCCCGCGAGGCGGTGCTCGTAGTCCTCGGGCTTCGGCGGCGGCGCGAACAATACGAAGCTCGGGAAGAAGGGCGGGACGGTGTTCGGGAAGATCACCTCGCCCACGACACCGTCGGCGTCCTGCTGGTTGTTGCGCATCTCGTTGTCCCAGTTGCGGTAGCGCCGCTGGTCGCCGAGGTCCTTGAACGGGTTCTTGTACTGCGCGCGCCAGGCATCGAAGTCGTCGAGGTACCTCGCCTCGAGGAACTCGCGGTACTGGGCGTGGCTGCCGCCGGCGTGCGTGTCGGACGAGATGATCGTGTAGTGCTGTTCGCCGGATGCGGTGGCGGTCACGGGCCCTCCCCGAGGAAGAGATACAGATCGGAGGATCGAGTCAAAACTAGAACAGGGTTCTAGTATAGTGGGTGCCGATGAGCCCCGCCGCCCCGCCCGCCGGCCCCGAGGCGCGCACGCCCTCGCAGCAGGCCCGGCGGCAGCGGATCCTCGACGCCTCGCTGACGCTGCTCCGAGAGCGCGACCACGACCGGATCCAGATGAAGGACGTCGCCGAGCAGGCGGGAGTGGCGCTCGGCACCGTGTACCGCTACTTCTCCTCGAAGGAGCACCTCTTCGCCGAGGTGCTCGTCGCCTGGGCGGCGACCCTCGGCACGAACATCTCGCGGCACCCGCTCCGGGGTACCACCGACGCCGAACGACTCACCGAGGTGCTGCACCGCTCGGTGCGCGCCTTCCAGCGCCAGCCGTCCCTGGCCCGGCTCGTCGCGACGCTCGAGACGTCGTCCGACCCGCTCGCCGCCGAGATCTTCGATCGCCTCGCCCGGATCACCGACGCCGTGTACGTCGGTGCCCTGCACGACGTCGACCGCGACACGGCACAACGCATCGTCGCCGTCGTCGACGCGGTCCTCGCGTCGGGACTGCGCACGTGGGTCGCGGGTCGCGTCCCGATCGGACGCGTCTACGACGATCTCACCGACGCGATCGCGCTGCTCCTCGGCGCGCGCGCTCAGCTCGCGCGTTCGTAGTAGAGCGGCTCGCCGGTATCGGCGGCGTAGTACACCTTGCCTTCGCGGCGCGCGAGCGGCAGCCCGGAACGCGCCGACACGAGGGTCCCGTCGAAGTCGCGCGCCCATACCTCGTGATCGCTCGTACGCACGAACTCGAATCCGCGTTCGACGTACGCGAACACCTCGCCGTCTTCGAAGCGACACAGACAGCGCGTGTGGAAGCTCGCATCACCGATGTGGTGAACATCTTGCTCGTGAAGTTCATGGAGGTGCACCATGTTCGGCCCCTTCAGCCGCCGCCGCCGCCTTGCATGTTACTGACAGGCCCTGCTCGGTCGATAGGTACAAGGTCACCGTTTTCGCGCACTGTTCGGGACCCGGAGTGTGGGGACCGAGCGTGGCTGCCGGGCCCCACGATCGGCCCGCGACCTGGGATTCAGCTGGGTATGCGCGCGAAGAGCGCGGACAGGGTCGGGGCGTCGGCCGGCAGGAACGTCTCGAGCGACAGCTCGGCGAGCGTGATGTCGATCGCCGTGCCGAACGTGGCGATCATCGTCATGAACGCGAGTTCACCGTCGCCGGCCCGCAGCCGCATCGGCACCGCGATAGCCGGCCGGGCATCAACCTCGGCGCGCGGCTCCACACCCATCGCGGACGCGTAGTCGAGCAGCTCGCGCTCGAGCGCGCGCAAGGCGACGTCACCCGTGATCGCGAACTGTCGCCGCACGTTGCCGAGGATGTGGTCGCTCCACTGCGCGAGGTTGACGATCCGCGGCGCGAGGCCGCGCGGATGTAGCGCGGCGCGCAGGACGTTGCACGGCGGTTCGAGCAGCTCGGGGACGACACCCTCGACGAGCAGCGCGGCCGCGCGGTTCGCGCTCACGAGCTGCCAGTGCCGGTCGACGAGCAGCGCGGGATAGGGCTCGTGCGCGGCGAGCAGGTGTTCGACGACTTCGCGTGCGGGTAGCATCGCGGCCGACTCGAACTCGCTCATGTGGTAGAGCGGCGCGTATCCGGCGGCGAGCAGGAGCGGGTTGCGCTCGCGCAGGGGGACGTCGAGGTGCTCGGCGAGGTGCAGCACCATCTCGCGGCTCGGTCGGGCGCGGCCCGTCTCCACGAAGCTCAGGTGGCGAGCCGAGACTCCCGCCTCCGATGCGAGATCGAGCTGGGTGAGCCGGCGCCGCGTGCGCCAGTCGCGCAGGAGCGCGCCCACCGATGGAGCCGCCTGGTCGAGCACCCGTTCACGGTACCGACGGGCGCGCGTCATCTCCATTACCTCCGAGGGAATCGACCGGGAACCCGGGCCGCGTCACGATGGCCGCATGATCACCTCGACCGCACTCCCCCGTTCCGATGTCTCCGCCGGCTGTCTCGCGGAGTACGAGTCGTTCGCGGCGCTCGTCGAGTCGCTCGACGAGGACGCCTGGTCGGCCCCGTCGCGCTGCACGGGATTCGAGGTACGTGACGTGGCCGGTCACGTGATCGGTCTCGCCGAGGACACGGCCGCGGGCAAGCCCGGGAGCCGCAATGCCGAAGAGGAAGCCGCGTCCGTCCGGCACGAGAGCCCGCAGGGCGCGGCCGCGCGACTGCGCGCGGCCTGCGAGAGCATTGCCGCGTTGCTCGGCGCGGTCGACGACGCGGCCTGGGACGCGCCGATCGGCGTGGCCGACCTGACGCTGGGCCAGGGCGTGCTGACGCTCTGGTACGACACGTTCGTGCACGCCGACGACATCCGCGCCGCGCTGGGTCGCGCGGCCGAGCGGGGCGACGGGCTGCGCGCGAGCGTCCTGTACCTCACCGAACAGCTGACCGATCGCAACTGGGGACCGGCGACGCTCGCGCTCGACGGCCTGGATCCGTACGACGTCGGCGCGGGCGGCCAACCCGTTACCGGCGATCCGCTCGAGTTCGTGCTCGTGGCCACCGGGCGCCGCGACGCGGCCGTGTTCGGGCTCGACCCGTCGGTGAACATCTACGCGGAGTAGCGCGGTCGGGCACTACGGTGCGGGCGTGGCGCGCGGTGACGACGCGATCGAGCTCGAGATCGACGGTCACGTCGTGCGCGTCAGCAGCCCGGACAAGGTGTTGTTCTCCGAGCACGGCGAGACCAAGCGCGATCTCGTCGACTACTACTGCGCGATCGCCGAGCCGATCATGCGCACCATGGGCGGCCGGCCCGTGCTCATGCAACGGTTCCCGCACGGCGCCGAAGGCTCGTCGTTCTTCCAGAAGCGCGTCCCCGAGAGCGCGCCCGACTGGCTCGAGACGACGATCGTCAGCACGCCGAACGGCACGACGTCGCGCGCGCTGGTCATCGCCGACCTCGCGCACGTCGCGTGGGCCGTGAACCTCGGGTGTCTCGGGTTCCACGTCTGGCCCTCACGCGCCGACGACGCCGCGCACGCCGACGAGCTCCGCATCGACCTCGACCCGCAGCCCGGAACCGGATTCGAAGAGGCGCGTGCCGCAGCCGCCGACGCGCACGCGTTGCTCGACGAGCTCGGGATCGCCGGCTACCCCAAGACGACGGGCAACCGGGGCATCCACGTGTACGTGCGCCTGCGACCTGAATGGGACTCGATCCAGGTGCGATCCGGCGCAGTCGCCATCGCGCGCGAGCTCGCCCGCCGCCATCCGGAGCGCATCACCGACGCGTGGTGGAAGGAGGAGCGGGGCGCGCGCATCTTCGTCGACTTCAACCAGACCGCCCCGCACAAGACGGTCTTCGGTGCGTGGTGCGTGCGGGCTCGTCCCGGCGCCCAGGTGTCGACGCCGTTCTCGTGGGACGAGCTCGCCACCATCGACCCGGACGCCATGACGATCGCGTCGGTTCCCGAGCGCGTCGCGGCCGGCGGCGACCCGTGGGCGCGCATGCCCGCGGAGCCGCAGTCGCTCGAACCGTTGCTCGCGATGTCGGCGCGCGACCTCGCGAGCGGGCTGCAGGACGCGCCGTGGCCGCCCGTCTACCCGAAGATGCCCGGAGAGCCGCCGCGCGTCGCGCCCAGCCGCGCGCGCAAGCCCGCGACATAGGCTGCGCGCCGTGACGCGCGCCCTCGACGTTTCGAAGATGACGTTTCGAGGATGGCCCGAGGCCGCGCTGACGTTCTACGCCGGCCTGGAGACCGACAACTCGAAGGCATATTGGCAGGCCCATCGCGCGACCTACGACGAAGGCGTGAAGCAACCCTTCCTCGATTTGTCGCCGCTCGTGCAACGCGAGTTCGGCCCCCTGCACCTGTTCCGCCCGAATCGTGATACGCGCTTCTCGAAGGACAAGAGCCCGTACAAGACCGCGGCCGCGGCCGTGACCGAGGGGCCGGGCGGCGCGGCCTACTACGTGCAGATCTCGGCCGAGGGGTTGTACGTCGGTAGCGGTTACTACATGTTCGCCCCCGACCAGCTCGAGCGTTACCGGGCCGCCGTCGCCGACGCGCGGAAGGGACCGGTCCTCGACCGGGCGGTCACCGCGCTGCGCGCCGGGAAGTACGAGGTCGCGGCGCGCGAGTCCCTGAAGCGGGTTCCGCGGGGCTTCGATCCCGACCATCCGCGCGCCGAGCTCCTGCGGATGAAGGGCCTGCACGCCGGCCGGTCGTTCGGATCTCCCCGCTGGCTCCATTCGGCCGGGGCGCTCGACCGCATCGTCGCGACCTGGAAGGCGACGGCACCGATGAACCGCTGGCTCGACCGCCACGTCGGACCCAGCACGCTCGCCCCGCCCGAGCCCGACTGACCCCGGCTCGGGAGGCTCGACCCTAGGCTGCCCGCGATGTGCGGCATCGCCGGGTTCGCCGGCTCCGATCCCGAGCTCCTCGAGCGCATGCTGCGCTCGATCGTGCACCGCGGGCCCGACGGCCAGGGCACCGACGTCGGGCCCGACTTCTCGATCGGCATGCGGCGCCTCGCGATCGTCGACGTGGCCACC
>DATMUX010000250.1:0-5639 GCA_035563695.1 Acidimicrobiia bacterium | reverse complement strand
CCCGCCTGCGGCTCGGGCCCGTGCTCGTCGACGCGAAGGGCGTGAGCCGGCTCTATCAGGGGAAGGTGCGGCGCCGCGATCTCGTGCTGCTGGTCGGCTCCGCCATCGCCGCCATGGTCGCAATGGTCTCGGCTTCGCACTCGCTCCAAGTGTTCTTGGACGGATTCCGGCTGATGCTCGACAACGTCTGGTCGCGCGTCACGGGTTGGTTCTGATCGCGGCGCTCTAGGCTCGGCTCGACGATGATCAACTTCCGGTTCCATCTCGTCTCGTTGATCGCGGTGTTCCTCGCGCTCGGGCTGGGGATCCTCGTCGGATCGAGCGTCGTCGACCGCGTGATCGTGAACCGCCTCGATGCGGAGATCAAGAGCGTGCGGCACGAGTCGAGCCAGCGTGACGCCGAGAACGGGCAGTTGAAGGATCAGCTCTCGAAGATCAACGACTTCTTGAAGCGTTCGTCGGCCTACGCCGTCGACCAGCGACTCGCCGACGTGCCCGTGGCGGTCATCGCCGAGAAGGGCGTCGATACGACCGCAGTGAAGTCGATGGTCGCGATGCTGCGCGATTCGGGTGCCGAAGTTCCCGGAGTGTTGTGGCTCGACGACCGCTGGCTGCTCGACCGGTCGCAGGACCTGCAGGCGCTGCACACCACCGCGCACGTTTCGGGCAACGCGGCCGCGGCGCGGGTCGCGGCGTTGAGCAAGGTGGCGACCCGGCTGGCCGAGCCGCCGGCCGGCGGCCGCACGCCCACGCGCGACGTCGTGTCGGCCCTGCGCAATGCCGGTTTCCTCGCGTTCTCCGATGGGAGCACGGCGTCGCTGGCCGACTTTCCGGCGCGGGCCGCGCGCGCGCTCGTGATCACCGGCACGGACGGCCACCTCGCGCCGAGCGAGTCGATCCGCGACCTCGTGCGCGTGTTGTTCGACGCGAACGTACCGACCGTGGTGGCCGAGGTGTACGACAACCACAACGGCACGCCGCCCGTGCCGGATCGGGGCGCGACGCTCGCGCCGGTGCGCGGCGACCCGACGCTCGCGAAGCAGATCTCGACCCTCGACGACGCCGAGCTGCCGCAGGGTGCCGTGACGGCCGTCATCGCCCTCGAACAGGTCGCCGACGGGATCGTGGGCCACTACGGCTACGGGCAGGGAGCGACGTCGGCGCTGCCCCAACGCCCGTGACGCGGCGGGCGGCCGGCCGATGAGCGTCGCGCTCGGGTTGATCGTCGGCCTGCTGGCGGTGCGGCTGCTCGCCCAGGTCGGCGGAGCAGCGCTGCACGCGCCCGCACTGCAACGGCGCAACTACCGCGACCACGTGTTGCCTACGGCCGGCGGCCTGCTCGCGGTGCTCGCCGTCGTCGTGGTCGAGGGCCTGCGGGCGCTGGCGGCGATGGTCGGCGTGGGCGACTCCGGCGGCGCGAGCCTCGCCCGCGTGCTGGTGCTCGCCGCGTGCGTCGGTTTCGGGCTGCTCGGCTTCCTCGACGACGTGCTCGGTACGGAGAACGAACGGGGCTTCCGGGGTCACGGGCGGGCGCTCGTCACCGGGCGGCTCACCACGGGCACGGTGAAGGTCGTCGTGGGCGGCGCGCTCGGCCTCGCACTCGTCGGCGCCGCGCGCGCCGGCACCTCGGGCGGCCGGGCGATCGGCGACGCCGCGCTCGTCGCGCTCGCCGCCAACCTCATGAACCTGTTCGATCGGGCGCCGGGCCGCACGATCAAGGTCGGCATCGTGGCCTGGATCCCGCTCGCGATCCTCGCGGGCACCGATGCGACCGGCGTGGCGCTGGCCCCGGTCGTCGGCGCGTTCATCGGTCTCCTCGGCGACGACCTGCGCGAGCGACTCATGCTCGGCGACACGGGCGCGTATGCGCTCGGCGGCGTGCTCGGGCTGGGCGTCGTGCTCGAGTGCACGCCGCTCACGCGGACCGTCGTGCTCGCCGTCCTGGTGGCGATGACCGCGGCCGCGGAGCTCGTCTCGTTCTCGAGCGTGATCGACCGGGTCGCGCCGCTGCGGTCGTTCGACCGCTGGGGCCGGCGAGCCGCGTGACGGCCGTCGCGCACGCGCGTCCCGGATCGCCGGTGGTGCGATCACCGTTGCCGGCACAGTCGGGTGGTACCTTCGCCGAGGCCGGCGGGGCCCATGGTTCGAAAGGACGCTGAGTGGCCAAGCACGTCTTCGTGACCGGTGGTGTGGCATCGAGCCTCGGCAAGGGGCTCACGGCCTCGTCGCTCGGGCGATTGCTCAAGTGTCGGGGCTTGCGGGTCACGATGCAGAAGCTCGATCCGTACATCAACGTCGACCCGGGAACGATGAACCCGTTCCAGCACGGCGAGGTGTTCGTCACCGACGACAAGGGCGAGACCGACCTCGACCTCGGCCACTACGAACGCTTCGTCGACGTCGCGCTGACGCGTCGATCGAACGCGACGACGGGCTCCATCTACCAAGCCGTGCTCGCGAAGGAGCGCAAGGGCGAGTATCTCGGCGAGACGGTCCAGGTCATCCCGCACATCACGAACGAGATCAAGCAACGGATCCTCGCGCTCGCCAACGACGACGTCGACGTCGTGATCACCGAGGTCGGCGGCACCGTCGGCGACATCGAGATCCTGCCGTTCCTCGAAGCGATCCGGCAGTTCCGCAAGGATGTCGGCCGCGAGAACGTCTTCTACGTGCACGTGACGCTCGTTCCGTTCATCGGCCCGTCGGGCGAGCAGAAGACCAAGCCGACACAACACTCGGTCACCGAACTGCGCAGCCGCGGCATCCAGCCCGACGCCATCGTGTGCCGCAGCGACCGGCCGATCCCCAAGCGGCTCAAGGAAAAGATCTCGGCGCTGTGCGACGTGCCCGAGGCGGGGATCGTGACCGCGGTCGATGCCGACAACCTGTACGAGATCCCGCTCGTGCTCCACGACGAGGGTCTCGACGACTACGTCTGCAAGCTGCTGCACCTCGACGAGCACGAGGCCGATCTCGGCCAGTGGCGCGCGCTCGTCGACAGGATCCGTGCGGCCGACGAAGAGGTGCGCATCGGGCTCGTCGGGAAGTACATCAACCTGCCCGACGCGTACCTGTCCGTGGTCGAGGCGCTGCGTCACGGCGGCTACGCCTCGGGCGTCAACGTCGCGATCGACTGGATCGCGGCCGACGACACCGAAGGACTCCTGGCCGAGGGGCGGTTGCACGACCTCGACGGCATCGTCGTGCCCGGGGGGTTCGGGATGCGCGGCATCCCGGGCAAGATCGCGGCGGCGCGGTATGCACGCGAGCACGGTGTGCCGTACCTCGGCCTGTGCCTCGGTCTGCACTGCGCGGTGATCGAGTTCGCGCGCGACGCCTGCGGCCTGCCGGAGGCGAACAGCTCGGAGTTCGATCCGTCGACGCCGGATCCCGTGATCGACCTCATGGACGAGCAGAAGGACATCGTCGACATGGGCGGCACGATGCGGCTCGGTGCGTACCCGGCGAAGCTCGTGGCGGGATCGCGTGTGCGCGAGGTCTACGGCGAGGAGGTCGTGTACGAACGGCACCGCCACCGCTACGAGCTGAACAACCGGTACCGGCAAGTGCTCGAGGAGCGCGGGATGGTCCTGTCGGGTATGTCGCCCGACGGTCTGCTCGTGGAGTTCATCGAGTTGCCCGCGGCCACGCACCCGTTCTTCGTGGCCACGCAGGCGCATCCCGAGTTCAAGAGCCGGCCCGATCACGCGCACCCGTTGTTCGCGGCATTCGTCGCGGCCGCCAAGGAGCGCGCCGAGGGCCGATCGCCGCGCCTGCCCATCCCGGAGGCCGCGCCGGCGCTCGGAACCTGACCGGCAGGGGAGCAGGGAGCCCAGTCGTGCCCGCCGGGGACGAGCTCACGCGGCTCTTGCAGGAACACGACATGTGGCTCGCGGTCGAGCGCGGGCTCGCACAGAACTCGCTGGCCGCATATCGCCGTGACCTGCGCCGCTACGAACTGTTCCTGCGGTCGCGGGGAGCGACCGACCCCGCGCGCATCGACGAGAACACCATTCACGCGTACGTGCGCCTGCTGGAATCGGAGGTCGACGACGACGGGCGCCGCCGGCTCGCGCCGGCATCGGTGGCGCGCGCGGTGGTCGCGGTTCGGTCGTTCCACCGGTTCTGTGCCCGAGAGGGTTTCGTCGAGCGCGACCCGAGCGAGGAGGTCGGCGCGCCCCGCGTGCCGCAGGGGATTCCGAAGGCGCTCGACGAGCACGAGGTGGATCGCCTCCTCGCCGCGGTCGACGGCGACGATGCCCGGGCGCAGCGTGATCGCGCCCTGCTCGAGCTGCTGTACGGCACCGGCATCCGTATCGGCGAGGCGGTCGGTCTCGACCTCGGCGACATCGATCTCGACGACGCCATGGTGCGGGTGCTCGGCAAGGGCAGCAAGGAACGGGTGGTGCCGCTCGGCCGCGGCGCGGGCGCCGCGCTCGAGACCTATCTGCGCGACGGCCGCCTGGCGTTGCGCGCGGCCCGGGCGCGGGGCCGGGCCGATCCCGATGCCGTGTTCCTCAACGCGCGCGGTGGGCGCATCTCGCGGCAGGGGTGTTGGGCGATCGTGCGCCGGGCCGGTGATCGCGTCGGCCTCGGCGACCGGCTCTCGCCGCACGTGCTGCGCCATTCCTGCGCAACGCACATGCTCGATCATGGCGCCGACCTGCGGGTCGTGCAGGAGTTGCTCGGTCACGCGAGCATCTCGACGACGCAGGTGTACACGAAGGTGTCGCCCGAACGCCTGCGGTCCGTCTACGAGGCGGCGCACCCGAGGGCCCGAATGAAGGGTGCAGAACGGCCGAACGTCCCGAGAGCCCTGAGGGTGTGAGGGAGTACGATCGCGCCATGGCGGATACGACGAACGCCACGCGCCGCGACCAGCTGACAGCCGAGCGCGAGCGCGTCTCGGGCCAACTGCGCGAACTCGGCGTCGACCGCAGCACCTACGACGAGGGCTTCGCCGACTCCGGTCAGGTCACGGCCGAGCGCGGCGAGGTCGAGGCCCTCGCGGGCACCCTGCGGGACACGCTCGAGGAGATCGACGGAGCGCTGCGCAAGCTCGAAGCCGGCACCTACGGGCGCTGCGAGTCCTGCAACGGCCCGATCGCCGAGGCCCGGCTCGAAGCGATGCCCGCCGCGCGGTTCTGCATCAGCTGCGCGTCGAAGCGCCGCTGACGGCTCCGCCCGGTGCACATCGACCGGTTCACCCTCTACTACTTCGGCGCGCTGGTGGTCGCGGTGATCCTGCACGAGATCAGCCACGGCGTGGTCGCGCTGTGGCTGGGTGACGACACGGCCAAGCGGGCGGGGCGCCTCACGCTCAACCCGGTGCCGCACATCGATCCGTTCGGGTCGGTCATCCTGCCCGCGCTCGGCGCACTCGCGGGCGTGCCGGTCATCGCCTGGGCGAAGCCGGTGCCGGTCAACCCGGCCCGGTTGCGGCGGGGGCGCCGGGACATGCTGCTGGTCTCGCTCGCGGGGCCGGGCACGAACTTCGCGCTCGCGTTCGTCGCCGCGGTCACGGCCCGTGAGCTGTACCACCGCGCCGGGGTGTCGTCCGCGGCCCTCGCGCCGCTGCCGCTCGTCGTCGCGCTCCCGCTCATGTTCGCCGCGGTCAACCTCTTCCTCGGCGTGTT
>DATMUX010000249.1:0-3248 GCA_035563695.1 Acidimicrobiia bacterium | reverse complement strand
CGAGCGCCGGCGCCGAACGATGCAGGACGTGAGGCCCACCCACGTGATGGATCGGCGCCGCGGGCAAGCCGGTTTCGATGAGCTCGATCCGGCGACGGTCGACGACCTCGTGATCGTCCGAAGCGGTCACGGCCACGGCCCAGCCGAGGTGGTGCGCGATGCCGAGACGCATGCGACCAAGTGTGCCTCGAAGAGGCGATGGAACGCACAGCGTGCGCCGAACGGCCGACCGCGCCATTGACCGCCGGCGACAGTCGTCGCGCCGGTTCTTTGCTCGAATGGCGTCGGTTTCCGGGGATCACCGAGCAATGAACGACGCCGGCAAACGTGTTCTCGCGTGCTGAATACAAGATTCCTTTATGTCCCGAGACTGTAAAGATCATTCTGCAGGTCTGGTGATCGTGCTCGGTGTGGGTTAAGGATCGTTGTGGAAGTGGGGTTGGGAGGGCTGAAAATGGATTCACGACCGTCGATCTCGTTGTGTGTGATCCGTCGATGCGCGGTTGTCGGCGGTGTGGTCGGTTTGCTGGGCGCAGCCGCGATCGCCGTTGCGCCGGGTGCGTCGGCCGCGACGGAGGTCACCTTTCATGTCGGCGTCGGGCAGACGTTCAAGGTGCCGGCGGGTGTGACGTCGATCGCCGTCAACGTGATGGGCGCGGCCGGCGGGAACACCGATGCGTCCGGCGGTAGCGGTGGTGAGGTCCAGGCCACGTTGCCCGTCGCGGCGTGCAGCACGTTGGGCGTCGATGTCGGCGGCCTCGGCGCGAACGGCTACGTGGTGGGGGCGGGTCAAGGGACCGGCACCGGCGGTGTGAACGGTGGCGGCAAGGGTGGGCAAGCCGAGGGTCACGGCGCGGGGGGCGGCGGCGCGTCGGACGTCACCCAGAACGGCACGGTACTGGCGATGGCGGGCGGCGGCGCCGGCGCGGGTAGCTCCGGAGAGGCCACAGGCACGCAACCCTTCGGCGGTGACGGCGGCGGTGCGGCCGGCGAGGACGGCGCCGCGGGCGTTGGCCGGGAGGCCGGTGGCTTCGGCAAGGGCGCGACGTTGACCGGCCCCGGTGCCGGCGGCGCTCAGGGAATCAACTCGGCCGACCAGGGCGCCAACGGAAGCGGGCACAACGGCGGCGCCGGCGGTGGGGAGAGCGCGAACGGCGGCGGCGGTGGTGGCGGTG
This sequence comes from Acidimicrobiia bacterium, assembly GCA_035563695.1. Taxonomy (GTDB): domain Bacteria; phylum Actinomycetota; class Acidimicrobiia; order IMCC26256; family PALSA-610; genus DATMUX01. The sequence continues at coordinate 2,073 of DATMUX010000249.1, read as the reverse complement.
GTTTCTTCGGCGGCGGTGGCGGCGGCGGTGGCCAGCCCGGTGCCGGCGGCGGCGGTGGCTCGGGCCACGTCGAAGCCGGCGCGACGAACGTCACCACCAATGCCGGTGTCGAAGAAGGCAACGGCTTCGTGACGATCACCTACACGAGCACCGGCAGCACGTGCACGGCCACGACCACGACCACGGTCGCGCCGACGACGACCGCGTCGACAGTCTCGGTCGCGGCGGCCACGTCGACGACCGCCGCGCCGGCCACGTTGCCCCGCACCGGCGGCGACAGCGGCACCCCGGCGGCACTCGCGCTCGTCGCGGTGCTGGGCGGGAGCATGCTGTTGTTCATCGCACGGAAGCGATCGCGCCCGGTCAGCGATTGAGCGCCTGGAACACGTAGTAGACCATCCACGCGGGCCAGAAGAGACCCTGGACGAGGACGAACAAGTGGGCCCAGAACGAGTCGGCCTGCTGCCAGAAGTACACCCACGCGCCGAAGATGCCCAGGCAGTAGATGGCTCCGCCACCGGCTGCACCGGCGCCCCGATTGGCCATTGCTCACCAGTCCTCGTTCGCGGTCCCTGATGGGCCCGTAACCATCCTGCACGCGCGCGTGGTCTGGTGCACGTCCCGTACGCCGTCAATTCACTCGCCGGTGCCGGACGGCGGCAGTGGGGATCCAGGCCGGCGGAGTTGCGCGACGACGCTGTTGAGCACCTCGAGCTGCGCGTCGTAGGCAGAGTCTTGTGCGGTGAGGTGCGCTTGTATCTGCATGCATTCGTGGAGCACCGCCTCGGCGTCGTCGTAGGTCTGTTGGGCTCGCCGGTCGGCGGCATGCGACTGGAGGTTCTGGCCGACGATGATGACGGGCAGAAGGACGAGCTGCAGGAACGTCTGTGCGATCCACCCGACGATGATGATCTTGTCGCCGCTTCGGATGGCAGACGGGAGACTGATCATCGCCACGATCGTGAAGAGGTATGCGGCCCACATCGTGCCGACGACGGTCGTGATGAAGAGTCCGATCCGTCCGTTCAACCCCACGCGGTCGTCGTTCACCTTGGGAGGGGGAGGAGCGGTTCGATCGATGCGCTCGCGGGTGCGAGCATGCGGAATGTGCTCGAAGAGCACCGACAGTTCGGTCACGCGGCGACCTCCATGTTCGATCAGCGCGTCCATCATGCTCGGGTCAAGCGCGGCGGGCGCGCACCGTGCGTGACTACGAGTGTGAGCTCGTCGCGGTCGGGTGCCAGGGCACGTACGCGCGGGCTTGGTCACGTCCCTCGCGCTTCGCCTCGTAGAGGGCCATGTCGGCGTGCTCGACGGTGACCTCGGGCGGACTCTCGGACTCGTGCATGGCGTATCCGACGCTGAACGTCACGACCGGCCGGCGGGATCGCCAGCCGTCGAGCAGGCGGCTCGCGATCGCCGCGGCGATGTCCGGAGTGACCTGGCGGCAGATGACGAGGAACTCCTCGCCGCCGTAGCGGGCGACGGCATCGGCCGGCCGAGTAGCGGAGCGCAGGTAGTCGCCGAAGTCGGCAAGTACCTGGTCGCCGGTCTGGTGGCCGAGTGAGTCGTTGATCGCCTTGAAGTGGTCGAGGTCGAGTATGAAGACCGCGTCGCCGCCCTCGAGGAACGCGAGCTGTGCTTGCGCGCCGCGACGATTGTCGATACCCGTCAGCGCATCTCGTGTTGCCGCGTCCGTGAGTGCATTGATCACCCGGAGCTGCTCGAGACGCGTGCCGACGTGGTGGCTGTACAGGCGAGCGACCTCGAAGAGGAAACTGTCGGGTATCTCGACAACGGTGGTCACCGCGCCGAGGATGCCGGCCTGCCCGCACAGCGGGATGCGTAGCTCGCACGTCGCGGGGTCGTAGCCGACGTCCTGGCTCGGGGCGTCTTCTGCCGTCGCGGGCGCGAGCTCGAGACGCGTTTCTCTCCCGCCGAACATCTGGTTCGCCGTGCCCACGATGATGGCTTCGGTCTCCTCGGCTGTCAGCGCATGCTGAAGCCGGCTCGATCCGGTCACGAGCGCTTCGAGGGCCACGCGTCGTTGCTCGTCGAGCCGCGCGAGCCGGA
>DATMUX010000248.1:0-2185 GCA_035563695.1 Acidimicrobiia bacterium | reverse complement strand
GTCACGGTTGCGGGATTCGAGGTTCGTGCGCGGGCGACGGCGGGTACGGCCGAGAGGGCGTTCGGCATCTCGTTCGAGCGGTATCGCACCCGCGATCGTCGCGTCGTGTTCACGGCATTGCAGGCGCCGCTGGTACCGAGTGACTCGAGTTCGGGCATCGTGTCGATACTCGGGTTGAGTGACATCGCGCACGCTCGACCGAGGCTCGATCGCACGCCGCACATCGTCGCCCGCACCTCGGCGCGCGCGCGGCCCAGTCTCGCCCGGGTCGCGTCGCCGTGCCCGGCCGCCGCGAACGCAGCGAACAGTGCCGGTGCGTGGACTGCCGATCAGGTCGGAGCGGCCTACGGCGTGGGCAGCCTCGTGGCCGCGGGTCAGCGGGGCACCGGCAAGCGGATCGCGATGGTCGAGCTCGCGCCGCATTCCGCAACCGACACGAGCACGTACGCCGCGTGCTTCGGGCTTTCGAACTCTGTGACGACGAGAACGGTCGACACCGGTGGAACGACCGACGCGAACGGCACTATCGAAGCGGATCTCGATATCGAAGAAGCGGCGACCCAGGCACCGGGCAGTGCGATCGTCTCGTATGAGGGTCCGAACACCGACCTGGGCGAGTACGACGTCTACAGCGCGATCGTCGGCGACGATGCCACGCAGGTGATCTCATCGAGCTGGGGCTTGTGCGAACCGAGCCAGGCATCGCAGTTCTTCAGCAGCGAAGCGGCCCTGCACATGCTGTTCGCGCAAGCCGCGGCGCAGGGTCAGACTCTCCTCGCGGCGACGGGCGACGCGGGCTCCGAAGGATGCTTCGACCCGACCGCGGCCGCGCCGGACACGTCACTCCAGGTCGGTTCGCCGGCGAACGATCCGACCGTGACGGGAGTCGGGGGTACCGCACTGCTTGCCCCGGGCGACGAGGTCGTCTGGAACGACTGCCAAGGCCAAAGCACGCTCGCGCAGTGCAAGGCGGCGTTCGGAGTGAACCTCGGTGGCGGTGGCGGTGGGCTGTCGCAGGTGTACACCCGGCCGCCGTGGCAGCCCGCAATTGCCGGCGGCTCGTGCGCGCTCGCGTCGTGCCGGCAAGTGCCCGACATCTCGGCCAACGCCGGCGTCGGCACCGAGTTCTACGCCGGTGGCTGGGTAGCTCTCGCGGGAACGAGCGTCGCGACGCCGACCATCGCGGGAATCGTCGCCGACGTCGATACCGGTTGTCTCGCGCCGATCGGTGATCTCGCTCCACGACTGTTCGCCTTGGCGAAGCACAACGGGGTGTACGGGTCTGCACTCTTCGACGTGACGTCGGGCGACAACGACCTGACGCGCACGAACAGCGGAGCGTTTCCCGCGCGCGGTGGCGACGACCTCGCAACCGGTCTCGGCACGCCGCTCGCGGCCGGGTGGTCCTGCCCCGAGGTGACGTCGATCTCGGCGGCGAGCGCGGCGCCCGGCACGCGCCTCACGATCACCGGATTCGCGCTCGCGCAGGCAACGATCAGCTTCGGCAACGCAACTGCCGCCGTCGTGTCGCGATCCCCGACCAGCGCGACCATCGTCGTCCCCGACGGTTCGGGATCGGTGACGGTACGCGCCGCCGACGAGCTCGGCCGCGGGGCACGCTCCGTCAACTTCACCTACCCGGGATCGCCAACGAGTTCGCGGGCGTACCGCACCGTTGCGACCGACGGTGGCATCTTCAGCTTCGGCGGCGCCCCCTTCTACGGCTCGACGGGAAGCCTGCACCTCGACCAGCCGATCGTCGGCATGACGCTCGACCGCGCGACCGGCGGATATTGGCTCGTCGCCCGCGACGGCGGCATCTTCGGCTTCCGCGCCCCGTTCCACGGCTCGGCTGCGGCCGACGCGCCCGTGGCACCGATCGTCGGTATGGCCGCGACCGCCGACGGCGGGGGCTACTGGATCGCAACCAGGGCCGGGCACGTCTATGCGTTCGGCGACGCAAACGACTACGGTTCGACCGGGCCGCCGCCCGCGCCGATCGTCGGCATCGCGGCAACGGCCGACGGGCGGGGTTACTGGCTCACCGGCGCCGACGGCAGCGTGTACCCGTTCGGCGACGCGACGAACTACGGGTCGATGCGCGGTCGCGCGCTCGCGCAGCCGATCGTCGGTATCGCCGCTGATCCCGCGACCGGCGGCTACTGGCTCGTCGCCCGCGACGGTG
>DATMUX010000247.1:0-6582 GCA_035563695.1 Acidimicrobiia bacterium | reverse complement strand
TGGAGCTGCATCGCCTCGCGCGTCACCCACTCCGACGCGCGGCAGACGTAGGCCTTGACCATCGACGCCTGGAGTGCGCCCTCACCCTTCGCCATGCGGCGCGCGACGTCGTAGGAGAATTGCCGACCGGCTTGGATGAGCGCGGCCATTCGCGCCAGCTTCACCTTGCTCAGCTGGTAGTCGAGCACGGCCTTGCCGAAGACCTTCCGCTCCCGCGCGTAGTCGATCCCGGCGTCGAACGCGGCCTGCATGAGCCCGACCGCGCGCGCGGCCGTCTGCAACCGACCGTTCTCGAACCCCTCCATCTGGAGGTAGAACCCGCGCCCGATGCCCTCGTCCCCACCGATGAGCGCGTCCGCGGGGACCCACCAGTCCTCGAACGCCACCTCGTAGGAGTGCATGCCGCGGTAGCCGAGCGTGTCGATGGCGCGGCCTTCGATGTGACCGCCCGAATCCTGGTCGAACGAGAACGCGTGTCCCGGCGCGGCGTCCTTCTCGACGACGAACAGCGACAGCCCGCGATGTCCTGCACCGCGATCGGGATCTGTGCGCGTGAGCACCAACAGGAGATTCGCCCGTCCGGCGAACGTCGCCCACGTCTTCACGCCGTTGATGAGGTACCCGCCCTCGGTGGGCGTCGCGGTCGTCTTCACGCCGGCGACGTCGGAGCCGTAGTCGGGCTCGGTGACCATGATCCCGACCATGAGCTCGCCGCTCGCGATCCGCGGCAGCCACTCATGTTTCTGTTCCTCGGTGCCGCCCGCGACGAGCGCGCGGGTGAGGATCTCGGGTCGCGTCACGAGTGAGCCGCCGATGCCGAGCGAACCGCGCGACAGCTCTTCGGTGGCGACGACCATGCCGATGTAGTCGCTCTCGCCGCCGGTCGCGAACCCGCCGTACTCCTCGGGCACCGACAGCCCGAACCCGCCGATCTCGGCGAGCCCCGCGATGATCTCTTCGGGGACGTCGGCGTTGGTGCGGTGCGCGTGCTCGGCCGCCGGACGGATCTTGTCCTCCGCGAAGCGGCGGAATGTTTCGGCGACGAGTGCGAAGTCGTCGGAGAGGTGCGTCGGGCCCGTGCCGTGCTTGGCGCACTGGTCGGCGAGCTGCTCCAAGAAGGCGGGCGCGCGGTGCTCCGTGACGAAGTCGTGCGCCGGAGCGAGCCGGGCCGGGTCGACACCCCAGGCGACCTCGCGGCCGACGAGCCGGCCGACGATGTCGGCGAACGTGTCGGCGACGTACGCGCACGCGAGCATCGTCTCGAGCTCGCCCCGCTCGCCGTATCCGCACATGACGCGCGACGCCTCGACGGCCGCGGCCGCGTGCGCGAGGTCGTACGCGACGACCTGGCGTTCGTCGAGCTTCGAAACCGAGAGCTTGCCGTCGACCGTGCAGGCGTGGGCCAGATGCGCGACCGCGGTGTCGACGAGCGATCGGGCGAGCTCGACCGCGCCGGTTGCGGCGCGCAGCTGATCCGTCATGCGCGCACGATACCGAGCGGCCGTTCGCGCGGTCGCATGCGCCGCGCGGCGTCTCCCGCCTACGCCTTCGCGGTCGTCGGCGTGGTCTCGTGCGGTCCGGACGTCGTGGGCGGCGGCGGGCTCGTGACCGGCGTCGTCTCGGGGACGGTCACCGGCGTGGTCGGGGGTGTCGTCGCCGGCGGAACGGTCTCCACGACGTTGACCGGGGCGGTGCTGTCGGGAGACGCGCCGCCGGTGCTTGGCTGCCAGTGATAGCTGCTGTGGTAACGCGAGCGGGGTGCGGACGAGTACCCGGGCACGGTCTCGCCGCTCCCCGGCGCGAGCGTCCAACCGATCGGCTGCGCCGCGTCGGCTTGCTTGGTGATCCTCCAGCGCGCGTCGAGCAACGCGAACACCGCGCGCGCGAGGTACGCCGCGCCGTCCTGGGTGAAGTGCACGCCGTCGCCGATGCGGACCTCGATCGGCCGACCGGTCTCGTCGAGGATCGTGCGCGAGTATCCGCCGCCCTTGGCCGAGAACAGCTTGTACGTGTCGACGTAGACGACGTCGGGCGCGCGCTTCGCCGCCTCCTCGCGCATGACCTGATCGACGGCCACTGCGCCCTGATCGAGGTTCGGCGCGCCGAGCGTCGGCGCGCCCAGCCAGAACACCGTGCGATGCTTCGCTCCGCCCACGAGCAGGTCCATCATGCGGTCGACCTTGGCGCGGTACTCCGGCTGCCAGTCGGGCACGCCGTCGTGGTTGCCGTCGTAGTTGTTCACGACGGGCGTGTCGTTCGTGCCGATGATGAACACGACGGCCTCGGGGTCGACGCTCGCCATCTGGTCGGTCGCCCGCCCGTACCAGTCGAGGATGTCGTTACTCCAGAGCCCGCTCGACACCTTGTAGTCGACGACGGTCTGCACGATCCCGGTCGCGCCGACGCGGTCACCCAGCGCCGGGCCGAACGAGCCCGCGAGCGAGTCGCCCCCGATCCAGAGCCGGAGCGGCTGGGCATGGCTGAGCGCCCGCGGGGGCGGGGCGTTCGACGCCCCGACCTCGGGAACCGTGACGTTCGGGCCGAAGGTCGGCGAGGCCGTGGCGCCGGACGGTCCCGCGGCCCGGGCCGCGGGTGGGTCGGCCTTGAGTGCGTAGGCCCCGAAGCCGAGCGCGCCCGCGACGGCGACGATCACGACGGCCGCGACCGCGAGACGGTGGCGGTGGCGCCGCCGGCGCACCAGCCGCTCGCGACGACTCAGGTGCTCTGGGGACTCCTCGGGAGCGGGCGTTCGACTCATCGCGGGACCCGGAGGATCGTAGTGGTCGCCGCCGCGCCGGGAGGGCGCAGCCCGCTACCCGCTGCGGTCGGCGGCGGGCTCGCCGGCCCGGTCGGCGCCTGGCGACGGGCCGAGCTGCGTTCGGTAGAGCTCGGTATAGAGGCCGCCGCGCGCGAGCAGCTCGGGGTGGGTGCCGGTCTCCACGATGCGGCCGCCGTCGACGACGACGATCCGGTCGGCGTCGACGACCGTCGACAGCCGGTGCGCGATCACGATCGCCGTCCGGCCCTCGAGTGCCTGCGCGAACGCCCGCTGGATCGCGACCTCCGACTCGGAGTCGAGGTGCGAGGTGGCCTCGTCGAGGATCACGATCGCCGGGTTCTTGAGCAACAGCCGGGCGATCGCGAGCCGCTGCTTCTCGCCTCCGGACATGCGGTACCCACGCTCGCCCACCACGGTGTCGAGCCCGTCGGGCAAGCCGGCGACGAGGTCGAAGATGCGGGCGTCGCGCAGCGCCTGCTCGAGGTCGGCGTCGGTCGCGTCGGGCCGGGCGTAGCGGAGGTTCGCCCGGATCGTGTCGTGGAACAGGTGCGGATCCTGGGGGACGATCCCGATCGCGGCGTGCAGCGACGTGAGCGTGAGGTCGCGTACGTCGGAGCCGTCGACGCGCACCGCACCCTCGACGGTTTCGTAGGCGCGCGGGATGAGCATGGCGATGGTGGTCTTCCCGGCGCCCGACGGGCCGACGAGCGCGACGGTCTCGCCCGGCGCGATCGTCAGCGACACGTCGCGCAGGATCCAGTCGCTCGGTTCGTCGCCGCCGGGAGTGCCGGGCGCCTCGAGCGTCTCGAGCGACACCGTGCGCCCGGGCGGATGGCGGAACCACACGTGGTCGAGCTCGACGCGGCCGCGCGCCCCGACGAGCTCGCGCGCGCCCGGCCGGTCGGCGATCGCGGCGGGGAAGTCGAGCACCTCGAAGACGCGCTCGAACGACACGAGCGAGGTCAGCACGTCGACGCGCGAGTTCGACAGCTGCGCGAGGGGTTGGTAGATCTGGCCGACATAGAGCACGAACGCGGCGACGGTGCCGGCCTGGATCGTGCCCGACACGGCGAGGTTGCCACCGATCAGGTACACGATGGCGGTACCGATCGCGGTGACGAGCCCGAGGGCGATGAACAGCACCCGGCTGTACATCGCGGTGGTGATACCGACGTCGCGTACCTCGGCGGCGCGGTCGGAGAACGCGGAGAGCTCGCGCTCGGGGCTGCCGAAGAGCTTGGCGAGCATCGCACCCGCGACGTTGAAGCGCTCGGCCGTGATGGTGTTCATCTCGGCGTTCTGCTGCATGCCGATGCGCGCGAGCTTCTGGATGCGGGGGCCGAGACGGCGCGCCGGGTAGATGAACAGCGGCAGCGCGACCAGCGTCAGCAACGTGACCTGCCAGTTCAGGCGGAACATGATGGCGAGGGTCACGACGATCTGGATGACGTTCTGCACCACCGTTCCGAGCGTGCTCGTCACCGCCTGCTGCGCGCCGACGACGTCGTTGTTCAACCGTGACTGGAGCGCGCCGGTCTGCGTGCGCGTGAAGAACGCGATCGGCATGCGCTGCACATGGTCGAACAGCTGGACGCGCAGGTCATAGATGAGGCCCTCGCCGATCCGCGCCGAGTAGTAGCGCTGCACCAGCGAGAGCAACGCGTTCGCCAGCGCGAGGCCGACGGCGGCGAGCGCGATCCAGGTCACGAGCTTGCGGTCGTGCTGCGGGATCGCGGTGTCGAGCAGCCCCTTCAGGAGGAGGGGCGACACCGCGACTGCCACGGACCCGAGGATCACCGTGACGATGAACGCGACGAGGGGCCACGTGTACGGCCGGATGTAGCTCAGCACCCGGCGCATGACCGCACGGTCGATCCGGCGTTGCGCGATCGCCTCGTCGCGCCGGAAGCCCATCATCGTGCGGTGATCCATCATCGGTGCGGAGGGTACCGGCCTCGGCGGTGGGCGCCGGTCCCTCGTAGGCTCGCATCCATGAGCGCAGCCCCCGGTACCGCATTCACCGACCCGGAGGTGCGGCACGAGCTTGTCGACTCGGTGCGGCGTTTCGTCGCCCGCGAGGTGGCCCCGGTCGCGACCGGGCTCGAGCACGCCGACACCTATCCCGAGGCGATCGTCGAGCAGATGAAGGGTCTCGGCCTGTTCGGCATCACGATCCCCGAGGAGCACGGCGGCCTCGGCCTCGACCTGCTCACCTACATCGGCGTCGTCGAGGAGCTGGCCTACGGCTGGATGTCGCTCTCGGGCGTCGTCAACACCCACACGATCGCCGCGCACCTCGTCGTGCACCACGGCACCGCCCAGCAGAAGCGGCAATGGCTGCCGCGGCTCGCGACGGGCGAGCTGCGCGGGTGCTTGTCGTTGTCGGAGTCGGACGCGGGCAGCGACACGCGCAACATCGCATGCCGCGCGACGCGCGACGGCGACGAGTACTCGATCACGGGCACGAAGATGTGGGTGACCAACGGCGAGCGCGCCGGGTTGGTCGCGCTCGCGGCGCGTACCGACGAGGGCATCTCGTGCCTGATCGTCGAGAAGGAGCCGGGGCCGCGCTACGGCGGCATCACCGTGAGCCGCAACATCGGCAAGCTCGGCTACAAGGGCATCGAGACCGTCGAGATGGTGTACGACGATCACCGCGTGCCGGCGACCGCGTTGCTCGGCGATCCGGGTCGCGGCCTGAGCTACATCCTCGGTGCACTCGAGGTCGGGCGCATCAACATCGCGGCGCGCGCGGTCGGGGTGGCGCGCGCCGCGTTCGATGCCGCGCTCGCGTACGCACAGGAGCGCCGCACCATGGGCAAGGCGATCGCCGAGCACCAGGCGATCCAGATGAAGCTGGCCGACATGGCGACGAAGCTCGAGGCCGCGCGCTTGTTGACGCGCAGCGCGGCCGAGCGCAAGCAATCCGGTGAGCGCGCCGACGTAGAGGCCGGCATGGCGAAGCTGTTCGCGAGCGAGACCGCGTTCGAGATCGCGACCGAGGCGCTGCGCGTGCACGGCGGCGTGGGCTACACGACCGAGCTGCCCGTCGAGCGCTACTACCGCGATGCACCGTTGATGATCATCGGCGAGGGGACCAACGAGATCCAACGGTTGGTGATCGCCCGGGGTCTTCTCGCCCGCGCGCAAGCCCCTAGCCTGCGGCCATGACCACGTACGAGCGCCCGTTCGGCCGCCTCTTCGAGGACTTCGAGGTCGGTGACGTCTACAAGCACTGGCCGGGCAAGACCATCACGGAGTACGACGACCACCTGTTCTGCATGATCACGATGAACCACCATCCGCTGCACACCGACGCGTGGTACGCGGAGTCGCAGACGCAGTTCGGCAAGAACGTCGTGGTCGGCAATCTCGTGTACTCGCTCGTGCTGGGCATGTCGGTCCCCGACGTGAGCGGCGCCGCGATCGCCAACCTCGAGGTGGAGTCGCTGCAACACAAGTCGCCGACCTTCCACGGCGACACGATCTACGCCGAGACGAAGGTGCTCGACAAGAAGCTCTCGCAGAGCAAGCCCGACCGGGGGATCGTGTCCGTGGAGACGCGCGGGTTCAACCAGCGCGGCGAGGAGGTGTGCTACTTCCGGCGCCGCGTCATGGTGCCGACGCGCGAGGCGGCCAAGCCCCGGCAGCGTCCGTACACCTCGCCGGACTGACGATCCGCGGCCTGCCGGTCACACCCGGTTAGCGTGTCGCCGTCGACCGACCGGAGGTAATTCCGTGACCGATGTGCCGCCCCCGCCGCCCCCGCCTCCTCCGCCGCCGTCGTTCGGCGCGCCGCCGCC
>DATMUX010000246.1:0-3650 GCA_035563695.1 Acidimicrobiia bacterium | reverse complement strand
CGGCTCGCGGCCGAGATCCTGGAGCAGCTGGCGCTGTATGTGGATGAGCTTGTTGATCGTCTCGACCATGTGCACCGGGATGCGGATCGTGCGCGCTTGATCGGCAATGGCGCGCGTGATCGCCTGGCGGATCCACCAGGTCGCGTAGGTCGAGAACTTGAAGCCCTTCGTGTAGTCGAACTTCTCGACGGCACGGATCAGCCCGAGGTTCCCCTCCTGGATGAGGTCGAGCAGCGCCATGCCCCGGCCGACGTAGCGCTTGGCGATCGATACGACGAGCCGGAGGTTGGCCTCGGTGAGCTGGCGCCGGGCGAGCTCGCCGTCACGCTGCACCGCGTGCAGACTGGCCCGCTGGGCCTCGCTGATCTCGACGGGCTCCCCGTCGGCGTCGACGCCGTCGATCTTCTCGGCCGCGGCGATGCCCGCCTCGATGCGCTTGGCGAGCATCACTTCCTGCTCGGCCGTGAGGAGCGGCACCTTGCCGATCTCCTTCAGGTACATGCGTACGGGATCGAAGCTGCCACCTTCGCTGTGCGTCGAACGCGACGCGGCGCGCACGGCGTTCAACTCATCGTCGCCCGGCCGCTCCTCGTACGGCGCGCGCCGCGCGGCTGATCCAGGGCGCGCGACCGGAGCGGGACGGTGTTCCACGCGCCGGCGCGCCTGCGTGTCGGGAGCGGCGTGGGACCCGGCACGACGTTGATCCTCGAGCTGCAACTCTTCTGCGATCTCGTCGAGCACTTTGATGCCGCGCGATTCGAACATGTCCCAGAGCTCGCGCAGCTCGTCGGCGTCGGGCTCGAGATCGGGGAACGCGGCGAAGATCTCGCCGGTCGTAATGAACCCGCGCTCCTTCACTTGATCGAGCACATCGCCGACCGGCGATGTCGCACTCGGAGCGCCTGCGTCGAGCGCCGATTCGGAGCCTGCCGCGTCGGTGTTCACTGCGACGCGCGGATCGGGTTCAGGCATCTCCGTCATCGATGATCCACGTTACCAACTGCTCGGCGGTGGCTTCGGCCGCGTCCCAGTGCTCCGATGCACGCGCGTTCGCGAGCTCATCGAGCAGCGCTTTGACCTCCGAACAGCGCGGGTCCTCACGCCTCAGCATCGACGAGATGAGCCGTTGACTTGACGCTTCGACAAGGTTCACCACGACGTGGGTCGCGAGCTCCTCGGCCGGGGCGCTCTCGTCGAGGTCTTCGACGGCCAGGCGTTGGAGCAGCCCCGCGACCTCGGGTGATGATCGTTCGAGACACTCGTGCCACGGCCACTCGGTGAGGGCTTCGAACGCGTTGCGCGCGAGGGGATCGGCGAAGAGCCCTACGTCGAGCCGGCCGCTCATCAGCTCGGGCACGTGGACCGCCCACCGCAGGGCATCCAGCTCGCGGCGGTCGACCCGATGCGGGGCGGGCGCCGCCGGGACGGCCGCGGCCGCCGGGGCGACATGGGGCCGAGCGCGGCCACGCGCGACCGCCTCGCGCAGGCGGTCCGGTTCGATGTCGAGCCGGCTCGCCAGCCGCATGACGTATTGATCTCGTACGAGATCGTTCGGATGTTCGGCGATCAACGACGCGGCCTGTTGCGCCGCCCGGGCGCGGCCTTCGAGCGACGCCATGTCGGCCGCGCGCAGCAGTCGATCGATGCGGAACTCGAGGAACGGCGTCGCGCCCTTGACCGCCGCGACGAGTTGCTGGGGATCGTCGCGCCACACGTCGGCCGGGTCGCGGCCGGCCGGGATGTCGGCGACTTGAAACTGCACCTCGTAACGCTGCTCCCACTGGTAGCAACGCTCGGCCGCGGCCTGCCCGGCCGCGTCGGCGTCGTACGCGAGCGTGACCTTGCGCGCGAGGTTCTTCAGCGTGAGGAAGTGATCGTCGGCGAGTGCCGTACCGCACGTCGCCACCGCGGTCGGAACACCGGCGAGCGCGAACGCCATCACGTCGGTGTAGCCCTCGCAAATAACGACCTCACCTTGCGCGACGATCTCGCCCTTCGCGAAGTTCAGCCCGTACAACAGTCGCGACTTGTGGTAGATCGCCGTCTCGGCGGTGTTCTTGTACTTCGGGCCCTGATCGGTGAGGGTACGGCCGCCGAAGCCAACCGGGTCGCCGCGCATGTCCCAGATGGGGAACATCAACCGCGCGCGGAACGAATCCTGCAGCTTGTTCGCGCGGTTCACGAACGCGAGCCCGGCGTCGACGATGTCGGAGCGACCGAACTTGGCCTGCTGAAGGTGGTTACTCAGCGCGTCGAACGCGTCGGGTGACCAGCCGACGGAGAACTGCCGGGCCGCGTCGCCGTCGAAGCCGCGGCCGCGCAGGTACCGCCGGGCATAGCCGGCGTCGGGCGCGTCGAGCAGCCGACCGTGATAGAAGTCGATCGACGCCTGGACCGCTTCGTGGAGCCGCTGCTTGCGCTTGCGTTCGGCCGAGTACGCCGCGTCGTCGTAGCGCAACGTGATGTTGGCGCGCGCCGCGAGCCGCTCGACGGCGTCGACGAAGTCGAGGTTCTCGACGTCGCGCACGAAGGTGATCGCATCGCCGCTCTTCTGGCAGCCGAAGCAGTGGAACACGCCTTTGTCGGGACTCACGGAGAACGAGGGCGTCTTCTCCGTGTGGAACGGGCACAGTCCCTGGAAGCGGCGGCCCACGCGCTTCAGCGCGACGTGCTCGCTGACCAGCGCGACGAGATCGGTCGCCTCCCGCACTCGCGCGACGTCGTCGTCGAGGATGCCCACGGAGTCAGGCTAGGGGCTGCGCGCCGCGCTCACACGCCCCGCGGGAGGTCTTCGGGGCGCCAGCCGAGCAGCTCGACGCCCAGCCCCAGCGCGTACCGGTCGGTCATCCCGCTCACGTAGCGGACGGCGACGGCCGCCGCCTCCAACGATCCCGGTTGGAGATCGGCGTGCACGCCGGTGACGTCGGGACCGAGCCGGGCCGGCGCATCGACGAAGAAGTCGACCAGGCCTCGCAGCAGGGCAATCACCTTGTCGGCCTGACGGCACGCCGCCGGCCGGAGATAGATGCGCTCGAAGTTGAACGCGCGGAACGCGGCGAGCGCCGAGGCCGCCGGCTCGGTCATGCCCACCGAACCGCCGCGGTCGATCGCGTCGAGCACGGCGAGCACGAACGTGCCGATCTGGCGGGACCGGTCGCGCCCGACGATCACCGCGACCTCGTCGGGCAGGTCGGCCGGGGTCAGGATCCCGGCGCGCACCGCGTCCTCGAAATCGTGGCACACGTACGCGATGCGATCCGCCCACGCCACGACCTCGCCCTCGGGCGTGGACGGCGGCGGCCGCCGCCACGAGTGATTGCGCACGCCGTCGAGGGTCTCCGCGCAGAGGTTGAGGGGTGCGAGCGTGACGTCGGCGCCGTACACCGCGTGGTCGTAACCCCCCGGGACGTAGGGGGAGAACGCATCCTCGCTGGCATGCCCTGCGGGGCCGTGCCCGCAGTCGTGCGCGAGGGCGATCGCGTCGGTGAGCGGGACGCACAGCTCGACGGTCCGGGCGAGGCCGGTGGCGATCTGCGCGACCTCGACCGCGTGCGTCAACCGCGTGCGGAGATGATCGTCCTCGGGGGCGATGAAGACCTGGCACTTCCCCGCGAGGCGCCTCCAGGGGCGGGAGTGTTTCACCCGGTCGA
>DATMUX010000245.1:0-4358 GCA_035563695.1 Acidimicrobiia bacterium | reverse complement strand
GACGTGACTGGCTCGATCCCGCCGAGCGCGTTGGTGCCGCCCGCGCCGCCCAGGATCTCTCGCTCGGCGGCGCGGTCCGGCCGGCCGATCGTGCACACCATCGCGAACCGGTCGAGCTGGCTCTCCGGCAACGGGAACGTGCCGGCGCTGCCGAAGGGGTTCTCGGTCGCGACGAGGAAGAAGGGCTCGGGCAACGGATGCGTGGCCCCGTCGACGGTCACCTGGTGCTCTTCCATGGGCTCGAGCAGCGCCGCCTGCGTGCGCGGTGATGCCCGGTTCACCTCGTCGACGAGCACGACATTCGCGAAGACCGGCCCGGCGCGAAACTCCCAGTCGCCGGTGGCGGGGCCGTACACCGACGTGCCGGTGACGTCGGCGGGCAGCAGGTCCGGCGTGCACTGCACCCGGCCGAAGTGACCGCCCATCGCCTGCGCCAGCGCCTTGGCCAGCAGTGTCTTGCCCGTCCCCGGCACTCCTTCCACGAGCAGATGCCCGCCCGAGAGGAGCGCGACGACCGCTTGGCCGACGACGTCGTCGGTGCCGCGCATCGCCCGCGACACCGCATGGAACAGCTCGACGGCGACGGTCCGGGGATCGCGCGCACCCGCGGGAGACGAGGTCGGCAGCTGCATGGCTCCGTCCAGGGTAGGCGACGTCGCACCCCCTGCAGAACGGCGCTGCGGGCCCGCGTTCGGAGCCGTCACCCGCCGGCCCGGTGGTCTCGCCTAGGCGAGGTCGATGTCGTCGCCCGCTCCCGCCTCGCCGATATCGCCGAGCAGCAGGTCGACGAGCTCGGCTTGCAGGAGCGACAGCCACTGGTAGAGCACGCCGTGCTCGAAGCGGGGGTCGCCGCGCTTGTAGTCGCCCGGCTCCTCCTCGGTGACGCCGAGTATCGTGCCGACGACAAGGCGGGCATCGTTGAGCGCCGCGACCCACTGCGCCTCCGCTTCCGGCTCGAGCACGATCTCGACCGCGCCGTGGCGTCCCGACCCGGCGCTCGGCGCGTCGGTGATCGCGGCGAGCGCGGCCAGGCGCTTGCGCATGAGGTCGTCGTGCACCAGCTCGCGGAAGTCGTGTTCGGCTTCGTCCGCCGTCGGGTCGAGGTACGCGCGCGGGTAGAGCCGGGCACCGACGTCGTCGTCGGGCGGCGACTCGACGAGCGACGCGACGTCGGCCGCGATCCTCTGCAACACCGCGATCTCGTCGGGCTGCAGCACGAGCACCACGCGGCCGTCACGACGACGCCGGAAGCCGGATGCAGCCATTCAGTCGTCCCGCTGCAACGTCGCCCACAAGCCGTACGCGTGCAAGTGCGCCACGTCGGCCTCGCACTTCTCACGGCTGCCGCTCGCCACGACGGCTTTCCCCTCGTAGTGCACTTGCAGCATCAACTTGCGGGCCTGCGCGCGCCCGTACCCGAACACCTTCTGGAACACGAACGTCACATAGTCGAACGTGTTGATCGGGTCGTTCCACACGATCACGATCCACGGCACGTCGGGCCGCACGTCCTCACCGCCGAGCAACTCCTCGACGGTGTCGGGCACGACGATCTCTTCGGTCTCGGTGCCGTTCATTCCACATCGGCGCGCACGTCCTCGGCGATGCGCGCGAGCAAGCCGTTGACGAACCGGCCCGAATCCTTCGTCGAGTACTGCTTGGCCAGCTCGACCGCCTCGGTGATGACGACGGCAGTCGGCGTCTCCGGCACCCATCCGAGCTCGTAGGTGCCCAGCCGGAGCAACGCGCGGTCGATCACCGGCATGCGCTCCAGCGCCCAGTGCTCCGAGTATTTGCGCAGGAGTGCGTCGATCGCCTCGCGGTGCTCGTCGAGGCCGAGCACCAGGCGGCGCGCGTACTCGTCGGGCTCGACGGGCAGCTCGGCCAGCAACTCGGGCGCGCTGATGTCCCGCAGCTCGCACTCGTACGCGAGACCCAGCGCTCGCTCCCGCGCAGCCCGGCGCGTCGGCACTGGCGCCTCCTCCCGATCGCCCTTACGCCCGCGACAGGTATTCGCCCGACCGCGTGTCGACCTTCACGCGGTCGCCGACGTTGACGAACAACGGCACCTGCACGACCAGACCGGTCTCGAGCGTCGCGGGCTTGCGCGCGCCCGACACCCGATCACCCTGCATGCCCGGTTCGGTGTCGGTCACGCTCAGCTCGACCGCGGCCGGGAGGTCGATACCGATGATCTCGTCCTTGTATGTGGGCAACACGGCGGTGTCGCCTTCCTTCAGGTAGTTGACCGCGCTCCCGACGCTCCCCTGGGGAACATGCAGCTGCTCGTACGTCTCGTTGTCCATGAACACGTAGTCGGCGCCCTCGCGATAGAGGAACTGCATCTCGCGCTTGTCGATCATCGCGAGCGGCACCTTCTCGTCGGCCCGGAAGGTGCGGTCGAGAACCGCACCGCTGCGGACGTTCTTCAGCTTCGTGCGCACGAACGCGCCACCCTTGCCCGGCTTTACGTGCTGGAACTCGACGACGGTCATCAGCCCCTCGGGGAGATCGAGGGCCATGCCGTTCTTCAGGTCGTTCGTCGAGATGCTCACAACACGAGATCCTTGGGAGTGAGGGTCAGTGGCTCGGCGCCGGTGGCGCCGACGACCACGGTGTCTTCGATCCGGACACCGCCCACGCCCGGGAGGTAGACGCCCGGTTCGACGGTCACGACGTCACCGACGAGCAACGTATCACCGGCGGTCGACGAGACCCTCGGAGCTTCGTGGATCTCCAAGCCGACGCCATGCCCGGTCGAGTGCGAGAACGCGTCGGCCCAGCCGGCGTCGGCGATCACCTCGCGCGACGCGCGGTCGACCTCCGCGCACTCGACCGACGCCGCGACCCGTGCACGCCCGGCCTGCTGGCTCGCGAGCACGACGTCGTAGACGCGGCGCGCGTCGGGTCCCGGATCGCCGACCGACACCGTGCGCGTCATGTCGGAGCAGTACCCGTCGACGATGCAACCGAAGTCGCACACGACCAACTCGTTGCGTCCGATCACGCGATCACCCGGCACGTGATGCGGCTTCGAACCGTTCGGCCCGGACGCGATGATCGGATCGAAGCTGTTGCCGCTCGCCCCCCGCTCGCGCATCGCGAGCTCGAGCTCGAGCGCGAAGGCCCGCTCCGTGACACCATCGGCCAGGCGCGCCACGAGCTCCTGGAACGCGTCGTCGGCGATGGCACACGCGCGCCGGATGCGATCGACCTCGCCCGCGTCCTTCACCCGGCGGAGGCCCTCGACGAGGGTCCCGGCCGGAACCAGCTCCACACCTTCGAACGCGCCGGCATACTCGCGCTGCTGCGCCCACGTGACGCTCTGGTCCTCGAGACCGAGCCGGCTCCCGGCGGCGACCGCCCGGGCGAGCAGATCACGCTGCGCGGACGCGGTCAGTGCGATCTCGATCTCGGCGCCGGTGCCGGCCGCGCCGAGCTCCTCGTGCGAGCGTTGCGCGTACCGGCCGTCGGTGACGAACAACGCCGAGCCGGGGCCCACCAGGAGCACCGCGGCCGAGCCGGTGAAGCCCGTGAGATAGCGAACGTTCGCCAGCTTCGTCACGAGCAGCGCGTCGATCTCGGCCGGGCCGAAGCGCTCGCGCAGCCGGCCGAGGCGGCCGGCGATCTCGAGCGGAGCCAATGGTGCGCGAAGCCGGCTCGTCATCCGCGTTCCTCCAAGAGAGTGGCGGCGGCCTCGACCGCCAGCCGGTAGCCCGTCGCCTTCAGCCCTACGATCGTTCCGTCGACGACCGGCGAGATCACGGAGTGATGGCGCCAGCCTTCCCGGGCGTAGGGGTTCGAGAGATGCACCTCGATCTTCACGCCGTCGAACATCGCGAGCGCGTCGGTGAGCGCGAACGCATAGTGCGAGAAGGCGCCCGCGTTCACCACGATCGCACCGCACCGGCCGCGCGCGCCGTGGATCGCGTCGACGAGTACGCCCTCGTGATTCGACTGCACGTGCTCGAGGCCGTGACCGTGCTCGGCGGCCGTCTCCGCCGCGAGCGCGACGAGCTCTTCGAGCGTCGTCGTGCCGTAGAACTGCGGCTCGCGCTCGCCGAGCAGGTTCAGGTTCGGACCCGAGAGCAACAAGATCGTCGCCATGGCTCCCGTCACGCCTCCACTCCGACCACGGCGAACGCCTTGCGCACTGCCGCCGGGTCGGGATCGTCGACCAGTTCGATTCCGCTCGGACCGCGCAGCACGAACGTGAGCCCGCCGCCCGCCTTCTTGTCGCGCGCCATGATCTGCAGCAGGTCGTCGGCCCGGAGCCCGGCCGGAGCCTGCACGGGGAGACCCAGGCCGGCGACCACGGTTTCGTGGCGCGCGACGTCGGCCGGATCGATGCGCTCGAG
>DATMUX010000244.1:0-9854 GCA_035563695.1 Acidimicrobiia bacterium | reverse complement strand
CGCCGTCGGGGATCGCGCCGGGATCGGCCCGCGCGACGTGCGAGTTCTGGCAGAAGTCGAGCCAGCGCGGTACCGCGCCGCCGGTCTCGGCGAGCGCGCGGCAGTCCTCGCCGCGCCGCACCGCCATCGTGTCGTCGCCCGGCTGGAAGCCGCACTCGGTATCCCATTCGTTGAGCGGGTTCGTGTACTCGGCCGGCGACGCCGCGAACAGTGTGGCGACGCTCGCACCGGGATGCGCGAGCAGGAACGCGCCGCACGAGATCACCGCGTCGTCGAGATGGGGCGACACGAGTAGCACGCCGTCCCGGTCGTCGGCCGGCCCGAAGCCCCACTCGGCTTCGCTCACGCCGCCTCCCCCGCCGCGCCCTCCGACATGCCGGGCATGCGGCGCACTTGGTGCGTCGTCACCGACGACATCCCCATCACCAGCTCGGACACGACCGCGGCGATGACCGCGGGCACCACGAAACCGGGACGGCCGGTCGTCTCCGCGACGAACATCACCGCCGCGAGCGGCACGCGGTACCCCGCACCCAGGAACGCGGCGATGCCGACGACGAGGAACAGCGAGTCGTTGCCGCCGAACGCCACACCGAACGCGCGGCCGAGCAGCGCGCCCGCGACGACGAGCGGCACGAACAGCCCGCCGACACCCCCGCCCGACACCGTGGCGGTCGTCGCCAGGCAGCGCAGCACGAGCACCGCGAGCAATAGCCCCGCGCTGCGCTCGGGCGCGAGCGCCCACGTCACGACGCCGTATCCCGGCGTCAGCACGAGTGACTCGCCGGTAAGGACATGGCCGAGCGCGAACAATACGGCGATCGCGCCACCGGCGCCCGCGACTCTGAGCACCGGGTGCGACGTGTCGGCGATCCGCTTGGCCCACAACAACATCGCGGCGAACACGCGGGCACCGAGCCCCGCGGCGACGCCGAGCGCGGCGGCACCCGCGAGGTCGCCGAACGACAGCGGCGGCGCGCCGGTGATCGGGAAGAGCGGCGCGGTGCCGTTCACCGCGACGAGGGCGAGGTAGCCCGACGCACCCGCGGTGAGCGCGGGCAGCAGCATGCGGCGCGCCAGGTCGTCTTGGTACGGCACCTCGAGCGCGAACACGGCGCCGGTCGCCGGCGCCTTGAAGATCGCGGCGATGCCGGCCGCGGCGCCCGCGACGAGCAGCAGGTTCGGGTCGGCGCCGCGAAGCAGGCGCGCGAAGCGCCGCTGCCCGAACGCGCCGAGCGTCGCGCCGAGGTAGATCGACGGACCTTCGAGGCCCAGCGCGCCGCCACTGCCGAGCGTCGCGACCGCGGCCACGAGCTTGTGCACGAGCGCGCGCAGCGAGAGCTCGTGACCGCGGTGGAAGGCATCGAGATACTCGTCGGCGGTCGCGCGCCCGAGCCCGTGACCGGGCCCGCGGAGCCAGAACGTCGCGATCGCGAGACCGACGGCCGGCGCGAACCCGAGCAGGACGAGTGGGAGCTTCGCCGTCACGTGGTCGAACACGACGTTGACCGTCAGCCGCTCGAAGCCCGCGACCGCGAATCCGGTGACCGCGCCGACGATCGCGGCGGCGAGCACGAGCTCGCGCGTACGCGCCAGCAGCGATCGGAACTCGTCGCGTCCGGGCACGATGCGATCCAATCACGCGGACGCCGTTGGTGGCGGGATGTTGCTGCGACCGACCTGGGCGGGGAGAGCATGCCGTACGCTGTCGCCGTGGCCGGTTCGCTCGTCCGCTGCACGCTCGGCGCCCCGACGGCCCGGCTCACGCTCGCCCGGCCCGAACGCCGCAACGCGTTGTCGCTCGCGGTGATGCGCGAGATGCTCGACGCGCTCGATACCGTTGCCGCCGATCCCGTCGCGCGGGTGCTCGTCGTGTCGGGCGACGGACCCGTGTTCTCGGCGGGCCACGACCTCGCGGAGATGTGCGACACGCGCGACGAGCGCTTCTACGACGATCTCTTCTCGACCTGCGTGCGCGTGATGACCCGGCTGCACGAGATCCCACAGCCGGTGATCGCGCGGGTGCACGGCGTCGCCACCGCGGCCGGCTGCCAGCTCGTCGCGGCGTGCGACCTCGCGATCGCGGCCGACGACACGCGCTTCGCGACCCCGGGCGTCAACATCGGCCTGTTCTGCTCGACGCCGATGGTCCCCGTCGCCCGCGCCGTCGGGCGCAAACGCGCGCTGGAGATGCTGTTCACCGGCGAGATGATCGACGCGCCCACGGCGCTCGATTGGGGGCTCGTCAACCGCATCGTGCCCGCCGACCGGCTCGACGACGCCGTGCAGGAGCTCGCCGACCGCATCGCCGCCGCGAGCCCGTACGTCGTTGCGCTCGGCAAGCGCACGTTCTACGCGCAGGACGGGCGCACCGAAGCTGGCGCCTACGACGTCGCACGCCCGGCGATGGTCGAGAACGCGCAAGCCGACGACGCGCACGAAGGCATGCGCGCGTTCCTCGAGAAGCGGCCGCCGCGTTGGTAGAACCCCTCGGCGAGGTCGGCGCCGCACGGCGCCGCACGGGTGCGTTCGCGCCCTTTCGCTATCCGGCCTACGCCCGCCTCTGGACCGGTGCGTTCGTGTCGAACATCGGCACGTGGATGGAGTCGGTGGCGCTCGGCATCTACGTCACCAAGCTCACCGGTCAGGCCGCGTGGACCGGCACCGTCGCGGCCGCGGCGTTCGTGCCCATCGCGCTGTTCGGACCGATCGGCGGGGCGCTCGCCGACCGCATCCCCCGCAAGTGGCTCCTCGTCACGACGAACCTCGTGCAATGCGGGCTCGCCACGCTGCTGACGATCCTGTTCGCCACGGGTTCGCCGTCGGCGCCCGTCGTCACGCTCATCGCGTTCGCGAACGGCGTGTGCGCGGCACTCGGCTTCCCCGCGTTCCAAGCACTGCTCCCCGATCTCGTCGACGTGGAGGACCTACCCGGCGCGATCGCGCTGTCGTCGGCGCAGTACAACCTCGGGCGCGTCGTTGGGCCGGTCGCCGCGGGCATCGTGATCGGTCTGGGCGGCTACGCGTGGGCCGAGGGTGCGAACGCCCTCAGCTTCCTCGCGGTCGTCGCCGTGATCCTCACGCTCACGCTGCCCGCGCCCGATCCCGCCGCCCGGAGTCAACGCCTGTGGCATTCGGTGCGCGAAGGGTTCTCGTTCGTGCGGCGCGATCCCGGGCTGCGCGTCAACGCATCGGCGATGTGTCTCAACACGTTCCTGGCTGCCCCGTTCATCGCGCTCGTCCCCGCGATGGCGGCCAAGGTGCTCGAGACCGGCAAGCACGGATCCCTGTTCGACGCGGGCGGTGCAACATCGGTGCTCATCACCGCGCAGGGAATCGGCGCGGTCATGATGGCCTTGTCGCTCGGAGGCCTCACCGAGCGCCACGGAGCGCGCCGAGTGCTCGTGACGTTCATGGCGTTCCTGCCGTTCGCGCTCGGGGCCTACGCGCTCGCGCCCAACCTCGCGATCTCGGCGCTGACGATCTTCTTCGTCGGCGCGCTGTACCTCGGTGCACTGTCGTCGTTCACGACCGTTGCACAGCTGCGGGCACCCGCGCGCATTCGCGGCCGCGTCGTATCGGTCCACACGATGATCCTCGGCTCGCTCTACCCGCTCGGCGCGATCGTGCAGGGCAAGCTCGCCGACTCGCACGGGCTGCGCGTCACGACGTTCACGGCCGCGGCGGTGATGTTCGCAGTGCTCGTGGCAGTGCGCGTGATCCGGCCCGGCATCACCAAGGCGATCGACGAGCCCGTCGCGCTAGGGTCCCCGCAATGAGCGTCGTCGAGCGAGAACAGCGCGGCCAGGTCGCGATCCTGACGTTGAACCGGCCCGAGGCGCGCAACGCGATCAGCCCCGAAGTCAGCGAGACGATGGCGCAGCTGCTCGACGACATCGAGACCGATCCGGGGTCGCGCGCCGTCGTCCTGACAGGCCGGGGCGAGGTCTTCTCCGCGGGTGCCGACCTGAAGGTCGTCGCGCAGGGCCGGGCGAACGACATCGCGCGCGGCAAGGGCGGCTTCGCCGGCGTCGCGACCCGCGACTTCCCCAAGCCTCTGATCGCGGCCGTGAACGGGCCCGCGCTCGCCGGTGGCTTCGAGATCGTGCTGTCGTGCGATCTCGTGGTCGCAGCCGAGACCGCGCGCTTCGGGATCCCCGAGGTCAAGCGCGGGCTGATGGCGGCGGCGGGGGGCCTGATCCGCCTGCCCAAACGCGTTCCTCTCGCCGTCGCGCTCGAGCTCGCGATGACCGGCGATCCGATCGATGCCTCCCGGGCCCTGCAACTCGGCCTCGTCAACCGCGTCGTCGCGGCCGAGCGCGTCGTCGACGAGGCGATCGCGCTCGCCGAGCGCATCGGCGAGAACTCACCGATCGCGGTCCGCAACTCCCGCCGGCTCGTGCGGGAAGCCGCCGAGCTGTCCGAGGAGGCCGGCTGGCAGCGCACGTTCGAGCTGATGATGCCCGTGTTCGAGAGCGGCGACTCGATCGAGGGCGCGACGGCGTTCGCCGAGAAGCGGTCCCCCGTCTGGCGGAGCACCTGAGCCGCCGGGCGGGCTCGTCCGCCCGCCGTTCGGACTTTGGGAGCGATCACTCCTAGAATCCGGGCTCGTGGAGAGGCGCTGGCGTGTCGAGGAGCTCGCCCGGCGAGCCGACCTGTCGGTCGACACGATCCGCTTCTATCAGAAGCGGCGGCTGCTGACGCCCCCGATCCGCGAGGGCCGGGTCGCCTGGTACGGGCCCGAGCACCTCGAGCGGCTCGCCCGCATCCGCGAGCTGCGCGCCCGGGGGCTGACACTCGCACTGATCGCCCGCATGCTCGACGGCGAGCTCGACGCGACCGACGCGCCGCTCGCGGCCGCCGTCGCCGCGGCGGACGCCGAGACACCCGAGAAGTTCCTCACGCTCGGCGAGCTCGCGGAGCGGTCACACGTCCCGGCCGCGCTGCTCGAGGCCGTCGCCCGCGAGCACCTGCTGGTGCCGCGTGTCCACGACGGTGAGGCGCGGTACACCACGGCCGACATCGCCGTCGTGCAACACGGTCTGCATATCCTCGAACAGGGCCTGCCGCTCCCCGATCTCCTCGAGCTCGCACGCGCGCACCACGAAGCGACTCGTGACATCGCCGAGACGGCGGTCGCCTTGTTCGACCGTTACGTGCGCGCGCCGATCCGCGCGAGCAGCTTGCCCGACGAACAGAAGGCGGAACGCCTCGTCGAAGCGTTCCGCACACTCCTGCCCGCGGTGAGCGCGCTGGTCGCGCACCACTTCCGGCGCGTGCTGCTCGAAGTCGCGCAGGAGCACCTCGAGTCGGTCGGCGAGAGCGCCGAGCTCGCGGCCGTGAACGAGGAGGCCGCGCGCCGGCTCGAGTCGGGTTGGCCGACGTGACACGCGCCAGTCGAACCGACGCGCTCCCCGACGAGCAGGACAAGTCCCGCGCGGTCGAGGAGATGTTCGACCGGATCGCCCCGCGCTACGACGTGCTCAACCGGCTGATGACCCTCCGCATGGACATGCACTGGCGGCGTATCACCGTGCGCCAGCTCGCGATGACGCCGGGCTCGATCGTGGTCGATCTCGCGTGCGGCACCGGCGACCTCTGCCGCACGCTGGCTTCCGCGGGGTACCGCCCTGTCGGGATCGACTTCTCGGCAGGCATGCTGCGCGCGGCGCGCGCCCGGGCGCCCCTCGTGCGCGCCGACGCTCTCCGCCTGCCCGTCCGCGATGCGGCCTGTGACGGCGTGACGTGCGGCTTCGGTCTCCGCAACTTCTCCGACATCGAACCCGCGATCGCAGAGTGCGCGCGCGCCCTACGCCCGGGCGGCCGGATCGCATTGCTCGAGGTGGCGGAACCGAAGAGCCCGGCGCTGCGCGCGCTGCACGGCGTCTATTTCCGCCACGTCGTGCCGTTCGTCGGCGGTCTCCTCTCCGACAAGCCCGCGTATCGCTACCTTCCCGCGTCGACCGCCTACCTGCCCGAGGTTCCCGACCTGCTCATGATGATGACGCGCGCCGGGTTCGTCTCCGTGAGCCACCGGATGCTCGGCCTCGGTGCCGCCCAGCTGATCACGGGAACCCGGTCGTGACGCAGCCCGACGTCGCCCACGCCCCGCACTCGCACCGGCTGGCCGCGCACAGCGCCGCGATCGCGGCGCCCGACGACCTCGTGCGGCATCTCGGCCCGGGCGGGTTCGCCTGGATCGACGGTGACGCCGGGTTCGTGACGTCCGGCGTGGTCGCGCACGTCGCTCCGCCCGAGGCGCGCGCGCTCCTCGAGTCGATCGTGCACCTCGCCGACGGTGACACGCCCGCCGCCGCGGGCCCGAGAGCCGTCGGCGCGCTGCCGTTCAGCGGTGCGGGACGGCTCGTGGTCCCCGCGCGCATCATCGCGCGCGACCGCGACGGGCGCGCCTGGCGCACCGACATCGAGCGCACCGACATCGAGGGGACCGACATCGAGGGGACCGGCGCGGACGCGTCGATCCACGGAGCGCCCCGCGAGCCCGAGCGGTTCACCGTCGCGCCCCGGACCACGCGCCACGAGTGGCACGCGATGGTCCGCCGCGCGCTCGACCTCGTCGAGCGGGACGTGCTCGAGAAGGTGGTGCTGGCGCGGGCAGTCGAGGTCGAAGCCGATGCACCGTTCGATCCGCGCGCCGTGCTCGCGCGGTTGCGGGCGACACAGCCCGGCTGCGTTGTCTACGGCGACGGGCGCTTCGTCGGAGCGAGCCCGGAGCTGCTCGTGCGCAAGCAGGGGCGCGCCGTCACGTCGCGCCCGCTCGCAGGAACCGCATCGCCCGAGAACGGCGAGGCGCTCCTGCACTCGGTCAAGGACCGCCACGAGCACCGCGTCGTCGTCGACGCCGTGGCCGCCGCGCTGGCCGCGTGCTGCACCGGCGTGCGCGTCGAGGGTCCCCACCCGCTCGTACTGGAGAGCGTCGCCCACCTCGCCACATCGATCACCGCGCGCAGCGAAGTAGATACCGACGTCATGCGCCTGGTCGCGGGGCTGCATCCGACGCCCGCGGTTGCCGGTACGCCGCGCGCTGCGGCTCTGGCCGCGATCCGGGCCATCGAACCGGTCGGACGCGATCGCTACGCAGGTCCGTGCGGATGGGTCGACGCAGCCGGAGACGGCGAGTTCGTCGTCGCGCTCCGCGGCGGGCTGCTCGCCGGGCCGCGCGCGACGTTGCACGCCGGCGCGGGCATCGTGGCCGGTTCGGACCCCGACGCCGAGTGGGCCGAGACGCAGGCGAAGCTCACGCCGATGGTGCAAGCACTGGTGCGGCCGTAGCGGCGAGCCCGGCCGGCGCGTCGGGTGCCGGGGCGGTTCCGAGCACCTCCCGCGGCCGGAACACGATGACCGCGACGCACGCACCGAACGCGAACAGCGGCATCCACATCTGCAGGATCAGATGCGTCACCGTTCCGACGCCACCGGGCGCGAGCGACGGGAACTGGTCGCCGACGAGGACGAGCGCGGCGTCGATCGCGACCGCCCATGTGAGCAGGTTCGGTTTCCGGAGCGCGAGCAGAGGCAGCGCCGCGAACGCGTACCAGGGCATCACCCAGGGACTCGCCACGAAGAACGCACCGATGATTGCCCCGACCGCGACCTCGGGAGCACCGTTGGTGTGGCGCCACAAGATCACGAAGCCGAGCGCGCCGAGGGCGAGCATCGATACGAACGCGGCGATGCCGCCGAACTGCGAGCCGCTGAGCGACAGCACGTGCGTGAACAGATCCTGCGCCGGCATCCAGAACGACTGCCGGGAGATCATGCGCGACTGCGTGTGCACCGTCTGGAGCCAGCCCGACAAGAACAAGTACGGCAGCGCGCCCAGCGCGAGCACGATGCCCGAGAACACCGCGACATCGCGTCTCCGCCAGCGCCGCAGCGCCCAGACGGCGAGCACGATCGCGGCCGGCAGCGCCGTGATCTTGATCGAGACCGCGAACGCGAACGCCAGCGCGGCCAGGGCGACCCTGCGTTCGAGCGCGAGCAAGATTCCGAGCAACAGGCCGAGCGCCATCAGCGCGTCGTTGTGCCCGCCGTTGACGACGCTCACCGCGATCATCGGATGCAGGCCAACGAACGCGAGCACGACTGGACTGCGCGTTCGCTTCCACAACAGCACGAGGATCGCGGTGACGGCAGCGACCGCGACGAGCTGGTATGCGAAGCGGGCGAGGAACGTCGACTCGCCGATGAGCGGCGCGAGACCGGCGGCGAGCCCGGTGAATCCGAGGCCGTACACGTCGGGCGTCCGCTGCCACATCTCCGCGACGTGGCGCCGCATCGGGTCGCCCTCGTAGTGCATGGGGTACGTCGAGTACGGGCTGCGGTGATGCTCGGTGAAGATGCGTCCGTACATCGCGTACGAGTAGACGTCGTTCGACTGATACGAGGGCGTGAGCACCGCACCGAAGAACGTCAGCGCGATGACCGCGAGCACGGGCCACAACGGCAGTGTGCCCCGCGTCCAACCCAGCGCGACCAGCAGCGCCCACGCGACGAGCGCGACGACGAGGAGGAGCGCGCGCTCGGCCGGGGTGATCGACGAGAGCATCAACAGCATCACGGAGATCACGACCGCCTCGACCGCAAGCGCGCCGTTCACCAACCACCGACCGGTGGGTTCGGCGCGTGCGATCTCCGTCCATCGTGCACGCAGATTCGACAGCTTCATGTGCGAGCCCTCGTCCCGACTCAGCCGGACATCCTACGCGTCGACTCGACCGGCGGCGCGCGCGACGGCCTCCCAGCAACGGCGGTGCTGGTCGCGCGCCGCCTCGGGATCGACGGGAACGACGACGACCCTCGTCCCGCCGGCCGCGAGGAGGTCGACGTCGTCGACCGAGTCGACCCGGACCGCGTCGACACCATGCGCGCGCGCCAGCTCCACCACGTCGGTGACCTGCGGCGTCGCGAACAAGCGCCGGAACTCGGCCGCGGGCAGCTCGTGCTGGGGCAAGTACGAGAAGATGCCGCCGCCGCCGTTGTCGATCACGACGAACGTGGGCCCGGCCGTCGCCCCCGCCGCGCCTTCGGTGTCGAGCAGGCCGTTGGCATCGTGCAGGAAGCAGAGGTCGCCGCAGAGCGCAACCACCGGACCTCGATCCGCGCGTGCGATCCCCCGTGCGGTCGACACGAACCCGTCGATCCCGTTCGCCCCGCGGTTGGCGAACACGTGGAGGCCGGATCGGGGCGACATGCACCACTCGAGCGCGCGCACCGGCAGGCTCGACGCGACCACGAGCGCACCACCGTCGGGGACCGCGGTGGCGACGTCGCGCGCGATGCGACCCTCGCAGGCCGGGCCGGCGTCGAGGACCCGGTCGATCGCCTCGCGCGCGGCATGTTCCGCGGCCTGCCAGCTCGCGCACCACGCCGCGCCGTCGGCATCTGGCTCGGTGCGCGCGTCCGCGATCACCCCCAGCGTCGCGTCTGCGCCGGCCACGATCCGCTCCGACGCGGTTCCCGTCGGATCGAGCCACGCGTCTTGCGGATCGACGACGACGGTCGGTGCGCCGGAGCCGTCGAGCCACGCCTGCGCGACCTTGCTGGTCAGCGGTGCTCCGACGCGCACGACGAGATCGGGGACGTGGGAACGCGCGAATCCGCCGGACCGCAGCAGCGCCTCGTAGGTGGAGATCGCGTGCGCGCCGGTGCGGAGGTTCGAGATCGGATCGGCGAGCACGGGCCAGCCGGTCGCGGCGGCGACGCGCGCGATCGTCGACGCCTGCGCACCGCCACCCCAACCGAGTGCGAGCACCCCGCGGGGATGGGCGCGCACGAACTCGACGATCCGGGCGACTGCCGCGTCATCGGGTCGGCCGCGTGGCGCGGCGGTC
>DATMUX010000243.1:0-2838 GCA_035563695.1 Acidimicrobiia bacterium | reverse complement strand
ATCACGCGCCGTCACCGGCGACGCTGTGGCCCGAGCACTTCGATCTGTCGTGCGCGATCGGCCGCGCGGACGCGGGGAACGGCGCGAACTTCGGGGCTTCACCCGGCGACGGTGCGATCGCCGAGCCGTACCTCTATGTCGCCCCGTGGGAGCCCGAACGCCGGGTCGGCCGGTTGGGCACGCACCCGTGGGGCGCGGCGGTCACGTACTCGGAGCTGCGCGCCGGGTCGAACCCGCGCGGCACCGGTTTCGAGTTCCTCTTCGAGGGCGCGGCGCTGCTGTTCGGCGAACCGTGAACGGCCTACGCTGGGCCCCATGACGCAAACCTTCACCCGGATGGATGCCTCGACGGCCGAGCAGTGGGCGGTCATCGGGCGCGAGACCGCCGAGCACCAGGATCTCGTCGCCGAGCACGTGCTCGCGCTGGTGGAGTCGCTCCGCGCGATCACGTGCGGCTTCGCGGTCGATCAGCTGACGCACTCGTTGCAGACCGCGACCCGGGCCGAACGCGCGGGAGCCGACGACGAGATGGTCTTCGCGTCCCTGCTGCACGACACCGGCAAGGCGATCAGCGTGCCGAACCATCCCGAGATCGCAGCTGCCATCATCAAACCCTACGTCCGGTCCGACGTGTACGAGGTGATCCGGGCGCACCAGGACTTCCAGGGCCGGCACTACTACCACCATTTCGGCGGCGACCCGAACGCGCGCGACCGCTATGCCGGTCAGCCGTGGTTCGCGCTGGCCGAGCAGTTCGCCGACGAGTGGGATCAGACCGCGTTCGACCCCGATTACGACACGCTGCCGCTCGAGCACTTCGCGCCCCTCGTTCGGGAACGCTGCGCCCGCGCCCGTTTCGTGTAGCGCGCTCGCCCGAGAACGGGTGAGTCAGTCGCGATCGCGGCTGCGGTCGCCGTCCCCGCCGTCGTCGCGGTAGCGCGCGGCCGCCTGCTGCCGGCGCAGCTCGACGGGGCGTTGGTCGAGGCCGACACCCGAGCGCGGGAACACGACCGGTTGCGGCTCCCCCGGCTTGGCGTTGTCGTGCCGGGCTTGGTCGGGGTCGCTCGGGCTCGCGGCGCGCGCCGTGTCCTTGGCGTCGGTGACCGTGGCCTGGACCGCGCTCACGCCTCTCGACCCGACGGGCTGTGCACCGGTGACGATCATGGGTCCCTCCGAACCCTCCCCTCAGAGGATCGACGTTCGGGGGGCGCGGCCTTGAGCGCCGCCACCGGTCGGTGTGACGGCGTTCACAGCGCCGCGGTCGACCCGTGTGCCAACCTGGCGCCATGCTGCTGCCGGGTCGAGTGGTGATCGTGTCGGGCGTCGGGCCGGGCCTGGGCCAGGCGAATGCCCGCGCCCTGGCCCGCGAGGGGGCGACGGTGGTCCTCGCGGCGCGCAACGCCGCCTACCTCGACGAGGTGCGCGACGGCATCGAGCGCGACGGCGGCGCAGCACTGGCGGTGCCGACGAACCTCGTCGACGACGGCCAGGTGCAGGCGCTCGTCGACCGCACCGTCGACACCTTCGGGCGCCTCGACGCGCTGGTCAACAACGCCTTCCGCATGGACGTCTTCCAGCCGTTCGACGGCGTCGACCTCGCGAAGTGGCGCAAGATCTTCGACGTGAACGTGTGGGGAGCGCTCGCGCTCACGCAGGCGTGTGTCCCGCACCTGAAGAAGGCGGCCGCGGCGCACGGTGACGCGTCGATCGTGTTCGTCATTTCGATGAGCATGCGCAAGATCCGCGCGCTCGAGGGCGGCTACTCGTCGTCGAAGGCCGCGATCCACACCGCGGCGAAGACGATGGCGCTGGAGCTCGGGCCCGCCGGAGTGCGCGTCAACTGCGTCGCACCGGGATGGATCGGCGGTCCGAACGTCGAGACCTACCTCGGCTGGGAATCCGAAGCTCGCGGTATCTCGCGCGACGACGTGCGCCGCGAGATCGAGGCGAGCATCCCGTTGGGTCGCATCCCTCCGCAGGACGACATCGCCAACAGCATCGTGTTCTTCGTGTCACCGTGGTCACGGGTGATCACCGGGCAGACGCTCGACGTCAACGGCGGAGAATTCTTCGGATGACACCGGAGCCGGGGGTCGACTGGCGCGTCGCGCTGGTCACCGGCGCATCGGCCGGGATCGGTCGCGCGATCGCCGTCGCACTCGGCGCGCTCGGCTGGACGGTGGCAATCGGCGCGCGCCGCGAGACACACCTGGAGGAGACGGCCGAGCTCGTGGCCGGCGCGGGCGGGACCCCGGTCGTGCATCCGCTCGACGTGACCGATCCCGCGTCGATCGACGCGTTCCTCGATGCCGTGCGCGGCGCGGCGGGCACCGTCGACGTGCTCGTGAACAACGCGGGCACGGCGCTCCCCGGGGCGATCCACGACATGAGCGACGCCGATCACCGCCGCATCGTCGAGACCAACCTGCTCGGACCGATGTTGCTCACGCGCCGCATCGTCGGGGCGCTGCGCACCGCGCGGACCTCGGGCGACGTCGTGTTCATCTCGTCGGACACGACCGTGCACCCGCGCCCGTCCCTCGCGACGTATCTCTCGACAAAAGCCGGCCTCGAGGCGTTCGCGCACGTGCTCGCGCTCGAATCTGAAGGTGCCGGCATACGGTCGTCGATCGTGCGCGTCGGGCCGACCCTTTCCGGCTTCGCCGACGGCTGGGATCTCGCGATCTTCGAGGAGCTGATGCCGCGCTGGCAGCGCTTCGGCATCCAGCGGCACTTCAACACGATGCAGCCCGAGGATGTCGCGCGCGCGGTGGTGACGGTCGTGACCGCGCCGGCGCACATGTGGGTCCCGATCGTCGAAGTGCAGCCGACCCCGCC
>DATMUX010000242.1:0-5290 GCA_035563695.1 Acidimicrobiia bacterium | reverse complement strand
CGCGGGGTCGTGAGCGTGCGCATGGGAATCGAGGCGACGATCGTGAAGTCATTCTCCGTGAGAACGTGGTCGCGCGGCAGGTCGCGCAGGGAGCGCCCCTCGATCCAGCCGGGTATCTCGACACCCGTCGCCTCGAGGATCGTGGGCGCGAGATCGATCGTGCCGACCGGATCGTCGACGACCGCGCCGGCCGCGACGCCCGGCCCGCGTACGAGCAGCGGCACGCGCAGCAGCGAGTCGTAGCCGAACGGCCCCTTGAAGATCATCTGGTGCTCGCCGAGGAACTCGCCGTGATCGCTCGTGACGACGACGAGCGTGTCATCGGCGAGTCCCTGCGCGTCCAGCTCGTCGAGGACGCGCCCGATCGCGTGGTCGAGCTGCGCGACCATGCCGTAGTAGCCCGCGGTCATCGTTGCGAGCTCCTCGCGTGTGTAGTTCGCGCCACCGGGGTTGGCCCACTCGAGCTGGGGATCACGCACGCCGTGCGCGAGCATCTCGTGGAACGGCGGCTTGGTCTCGAACTCGTTCGCGTGGATCGCCGGCAGCACTTCGAGCGCGTCGGCTGCGGTGTAGCGATCGCACCACGGTGCCGGCGCGTCCATGGGGTGGTGCGGGTCGGTGAAGCTGATCCACCCGAAGAAGGGACGATCGATCGTGCGCAGCCACGCGCAGGCGCGGTCGGCAATCCACGTCGTGGGGTGATCCTCCTCGGCGAGCGCGCTGCGCCATGTCTGCGTGCGGTCCCACTGGGCGCCCGCCGCCTCGGGCTGCATGAGCCGCAGACGTTCCACACCCCGGTCGAAGCCGTCGCGGAACAGGAATTGCGCGTAGTGCAACCCGAACGGCGGTGGCCCGTAGATCCAATTCCACCGGCCCATGAGGTCGGCGATGCGCAGGTTGTGCCCGAAGAGCAGCAGCTCGGCGTGCTCGAACCCGAAGTAGGGTCCGCGCCACTCGGGGTCGACGCGCGCCGAACCCTCGACCGATTCGATGCGACCCGTGGGGTGGAACGGGTACGCCGTCGCGAAGTGGGCCTTGCCGATGATTGCCGTGCGGTAGCCGGCTCGCCCGAGCAGCGTGGCGACCGATCGCGCCTCGGCGCCGTCGGGGAGATCGATGCCGTTGCACGTGACGCCGTGCGTCGACGGATAGGTACCGGTGAGGATGGTGGCGCGCGCCGGCTGGCACAACGGGTTCTGGGTGCGCGCCGCGGCGTAGCGCGTGCCCTGCAGCGCGAACGCGTCGAGGCGGGGTGTCGCACCGAGCGGACTGCCCGCGACTCCCAGCGTGTCGGCGCGTTGCTGGTCGGTGGTGATCAGCAGTACGTTCATGCGCTTCGATCGTAGGTGCACGAACCGAGGAGCCGCCCGATGGATGCCGTGCGCACGCCCGACGAGCGTTTCGAGGGTCTCCCCGACTTCCCGTTCGCGCCGCACTACGTGTCCGTCGACGACGGTGAAGGCGGTGAGCTGCGCCTCCACTACCTCGACGAGGGCCCGCGCGACGGCCGGGTCGTCGTGTGCCTGCACGGTGAGCCTTCCTGGTGCTACCTGTACCGGCGCATGATCCCGGTGCTCGTCGCCGCGGGCCTGCGCGTCGTCGCGCCCGACCTCGCCGGCTTCGGCCGCTCGGACAAGCCGGTGAAGCGCACGGACTACACGTACGCGCGCCACGTCGAGTGGATGCGCGCCGCGCTGTTCGATCGCCTCGACCTGCGCGACGCCACGCTCGTCTGCCAGGACTGGGGCGGCCTCATCGGCCTGCGGCTCGTCGGCGAGCATCCCGGCCGATTCGCGCGCGTCGTCGCCGCGAACACGTTCCTGCCGACCGGCGCCACACCTCCCGGGAAGGCCTTCCTCGACTGGCAGCGGTTCTCGCAGGAAGTCGACGACTTCGCGGTCGGTTTCATCGTCGGCTCGGGCTGCGCGACCAAGCTCTCCGATGCCGTGACCGCCGCGTACGACGCGCCTTTTCCCGACGACACGTACAAGTCGGGCGCGCGGCAATTCCCGATGCTGGTCCCGACGAGCCCCGACGATCCGGCCGCGGCCGCGAACCATGCCGCGTGGGAGACCTTGCGCGCTTGGACCAAGCCGTTCCTCACCGCGTTC
Organism: Acidimicrobiia bacterium; assembly: GCA_035563695.1. Taxonomy (GTDB): domain Bacteria; phylum Actinomycetota; class Acidimicrobiia; order IMCC26256; family PALSA-610; genus DATMUX01. The sequence goes on along the minus strand of DATMUX010000242.1, from coordinate 3,179 downwards.
TCGGATAAGGACCCGATCACGCGGGGCGGCGATGCCGCGTTCCGGCGCGACGTGCCGGGCTGCGCCGGACAACCGCACACGACGATCGAGGGCGGTGGCCACTTCCTCCAGGAGGACAAGGGCCCGGAGCTGGCGCATGTGATCGTCGGCTGGATGAGCGCGACGTGACACGCGACGTCTTCGTGCTGCTCGACGAAGTGCGCGCGATCGCACGCACGGGCTTGCACTACAGCGACGATCCCTTCGACCGCGAACGGTACGAACGGCTGCTCGACATGGCCGCGTACGAGTACGCCGAACGATCGTCGCTCGACACGGAAACGGTGCGCGCCCGCTTCGATGCCGAGATCGGCTACGTCACGTCGCGCGTCGGTGTCGATACGGCCGTGTTCGACGAGCACGACCGGATCCTGCTCGTCCGCCGCACCGACGACGACCGCTGGGGTCTCGTCGCAGGCTGGTCGGATCCGTCGGAGTCACCGGAGCAGACGGCCGTGCGGGAGCTGCGCGAGGAAGCAGGCGTCGAGGTGCGCGTCGATTCCCTCGTCGGCGTGTTCTTCCGCCCCGCGCACGCGAACGAGCATCCCCACGGCACGGTCTCGATCGTGTACCTCTGCTCGATCACCGGCGGCCGGCTCCGACCGCAACCGCACGAGGTCCGCGAGCTCGCGTGGAAGGACGTCGACGAGATCGCAACCGGGGAATGGCACCACCACCACGAGCAGCTGGCACGCGCCGCGCTCGACGCGCACTGGCGGCGGCGCGCCGGACTCTGACCTCCCGGCTCTGACCGCCGGGCCGGCGATCAGGCCTCGTCGCAGCCGCCGGCGGCGAGGCTCGGGTCGACCTCGACGTCGGCAAGCGCGCCCGCGAGGTTGCCCAGCGCCTCCGGGCTCAGGCGGTCGATGAAGTGCTCGCGCACGCCGCGCACGTGCGTGGGCGCAGCCCGGCGCAGCGTCTGCAAGCCCGTCTTCGTCAGCACGGCGTTGGAGCCCCGGCGGTCGCTCGGGCAGCGGCGGCGCTCGACGTGACCCGCGCGCACGAGGCCGTCGATGCGGCGGGTGATGCCGCTGGGCGAAAGGTGCAGTTGCGCCGCGAGGTCGCTCATCCGCAGCGCGTGGTCGGGCGCCTCCGAGAGGCGCGCGAGCACCTCGTAATCGCCGAGCGTGAGGCCATGCGCGGCCTGGAGCTCGTTGTCGAGCACGGCGAGCAGGCCGGTGGTCGTCCGGATGAGGTCGCGCCACGCCGTCATCTCGGACTCGGTCAGCCAGCGGACGTCGTGCGCGGTCACGGAGAAATCGTACCCCGGTCGGGAATAGTTGTTGCGTACTCAACGATTTACTAGGTTGTTGCGATAACAACTGTTGCGGAAACAAGCTTCCCGCGCTTTCCCGCCTTTCGACCAGGAGATTTGGACATGGCAGCCATCCAGCACGAACCGGCGCTCGCGATCCCGGCGTCCGGAACCTACGCCCTCGACCCGAGCCACTCCTCGGTGTCGTTCAGTGCCCGCCACCTGATGGTGTCGAAGGTGCGGGGCCGCTTCCCCGTCGTCGACGGCCACCTGACGATCGCGGACGACCCGCGGCAATCGGCAGTCGACGCCACGATCGACGTCGCGGGAGTCGACAGCGGCGATGCCAAGCGCGACGAGCACCTGCGCTCGGGCGACTTCTTCGACGCCGAGCAGTACCCGCACGTGACGTTCCGGTCGACCAAGGTCGACCACCACGGCAACGGCGAGTTCACCCTGACCGGCGACCTGACGGTGCGCGCCGTGACCCGCGAGGTCGTGCTGCGCGGCGAATACCTCGGAACGCAGAGCTCGCCGTGGGGCGACACCCGCATCGGGTTCACGGCCGAGACCGAGGTGAACCGCAAGGAGTGGGGCCTCGAGTGGAACGTGGCGCTCGAGACCGGGGGCGTCCTCGTGGGCGACAAGATCAAGCTCACGATCGACGTCGAGTGGATCAAGCAGTAACCGCGGCGCCGAGGAAGTAGCGCCCGGCGCGAGGAGCGCGTCAGGATCCCGAGGTGGATCTGGACGCGCTCCTCGCGCGCATGACGCTCGACGAGAAGCTCGCGCAGCTCGGCTGCGTGTGGTGCACCGCACTCGTGCGCGACGCCGGCTTCTCGCCCGAGGCCGCCGGTATGTGGCTCGCGCACGGTATCGGCGAGATCACGCGGATCGGCGCGACGACCGGGCTCCGACCACGGGCCCGCGCCGAGCTCGCCAACGCGATCCAGCGCTACCTCGTCGAGGAGACCCGGCTCGGGATCCCCGCGATAGTGCACGAGGAGAGCACCGCCGGCCTGTGCGCGCGGGACGCCACCCAGTTCCCGCAGGCCATCGGCCTCGCCGCCTCGTGGAACCCCGGCCTGATCGAGCGCATCGGCGCCGTGATACGTGAGCAGATGGTCGCGACCGGCGCGCGCCACACGCTCGCACCCGTGCTCGACGTGGCGCGCGATCCACGCTTCGGCCGCGTCGAGGAGACGTACGGCGAGTCGGCGCAGCTCGCGGCGCGTCTCGGCGTCGCGTACGTGCGCGGCGTCCAGGGCTCGTTGCGCGACGGCGTGGCCGCGACCGGGAAGCACTTCTTGGGCTACGCACTGCCGGAGGGCGGGCTCAACCACGCACCGGTGCAGCTCGGCGGGCGCGAGCTGCGCGAGGTCTACGCCGAGCCGTTCCGCGCCGCGATCGCCGAGGCGGGGCTCGCGACCGTGATGAACTCGTACGCGTCGGTCGACGGCCTGCCGTGCGGCGGCTCGAAGGCGATCCTCGACGACTTGCTGCGCGGCGAGCTCGGGTTCGACGGCGTCGTCGTGGCCGACTACTCCACGACCGAGCTGCTGATCAGCCATCACCGGGTGGCGGCGACGAAAGCCGACGCGGCGCGGGTCGCACTGGCGGCGGGCCTCGACATGGAGCTCCCGCAGCTCGACTGCTACGGCGAGCCGCTGCGATCGCTGGTCGAGGGCGGCGACGTCGACGGCGCGCTCGTCGACCGCTCGGTCCGCCGCGTGCTCGGGCTGAAGGAGGCGCTCGGGCTGTTCGACGACCCGTACGTCGACGAGGACGCGGCAGAGCAGGCCTACGGGCGCGAGAGCGATCGCGCGCTCGCCCACGAAGCTGCGGTGCAATCGCTCGTGCTGTTGCGCAATACGGGAGGCGTGCT
>DATMUX010000241.1:0-4827 GCA_035563695.1 Acidimicrobiia bacterium | reverse complement strand
TCCGAGGCCGACATCCTCGACGGCCTCGCCCGCAACACCCGGTGACGATCGCCACTCGGGCTTCACTCGGCCGGTTCCGTGCCGACATATGTCAGGTGGACATAGCTGAGTTCGACCGGGCTCTCGGTGAGCTGAGCATCGCCGACATCCGGCTGATCGCGCACGACCTCGTGGAAGCGTCGACGTCGACGGCCGACGAGATCGCCGTCACTCGTGCGGTGCTCGTCATCGAGCAGACCCTGCGCTACACGCACCGGTTGCACGACGCCGCGATCGCCGCGCTCGCGACCGCGACGACCGTCCAAGAGGTGGCCAAGCGGGCCGCGCTCGCGCTGCCCGACGACGACGTGACGCGCGTCGCGCGGGCCGCCGCGCAGCTCGCTCGTGGCCTGCTCGTGGGCGAGAACCCGGGCGTCGACGACGCACTGCGCTGCCTCGGCCGCGGCTGGCACCGCCTGCCGTGCCTCGCCGGCCTCGCGGCCGCCTGAGCGCGAGCACACGACCGCTCCCTTCCTCCACTTTCCTCCACCTTGCGTGGCTCGACCACCGCCGAGGTGGTTGTGTCACGCAAAGTACGATCGGGGATCGTGCATCCACAGCGGCTCCTGCTCGGTCCCGGCCCGTCGAACCCGTACCCCGAGGTCATGGAGGCGTTCCAGCGCCCCGTGCTCGGCCACCTCGACCCCGACTTCCTGAGCGTGCTCGACGAGATCGCCGCCCGCCTGCGTGCGGTGTTCCGCACCGCGAACGCGCTGACGCTGCCGATCAGCGGCACGGGTTCCGCCGGCATGGAGGCGTGCTTCGTGAACCTGATCGAGCCGGGCGACACCGCGATCATCGGGGTCAACGGTGTGTTCGGCGAGCGCATGTGCGAAGTGGCGCGGCGATGCGGCGCGACCGTCGTGCGGGTCGAAGCGCCATGGGGCCGCGCCATCGATCCGCAGCAGTTGCTCGACGTGCACCGCGCGCATCCGCACGCGCGCGTGCTCGCCGTCGTCCACGCGGAGACGTCGACCGGCGTCGAGAACGAGATCGCACCGCTCGCGGCGCTGCAGGGCACCGACACGCTGTTGCTCGTCGACACGGTGACATCGCTCGGCGGGATCCCCGTGGAGGTCGACGCGTGGGGCGTCGATGCCGTGTACTCGGGAACGCAGAAGTGCCTGGGTGTTCCGCCGGGATTGTCGCCGGTGAGCTTCTCGGCGCGCGCGGTCGAGCGCGTGCGCGCGCGCACCGAGCCGCCGCAGAGCTGGTACCTCGACCTCGGACTGCTCGCCGACTACGTCGGCACCGCGCGCCGCTACCACCACACCGCGCCGATCTCGATGCTGTACGCGTTGCACGCGGGTCTCGGCGTGCTGCTCGACGAGGGACTCGACGCGGCCCACGCGCGGCACCGGCACGCAGGCCACGTGCTGCAGGACGCGCTCCCCGATCTCGGTTTCCGCCCGTTCGCGCAGGAACGCCGGTTGCCGCAGCTGACCTCGGTCTGGCTCCCGGACGGTGTCGACGACGCCAAGGTGCGCGCCGAGCTCCGCACCCGCTTCGACATCGAGGTCGGCGGCGGGCTGGGCGAGCTGGCGGGCAAGGGGTGGCGCATCGGATTGATGGGTCACTCGGCGCGTGAAGGGTCGGTCGTCGCGCTTCTCGGCGCACTCCGATCGCTGCTGTGAGCGCCGCGGCCCGCGCTCCCTACGACTCGGACGGAACGAACAGGCGCTCGCGGTAGTACTGCAGTTCCTCGATCGACTCGCGGATGTCGCCGAGGGCGCGGTGGTTCTCGACCTTGTTCGGCCGCTTGCTGTAGATCGCCGGGTACCAGCGTCGACACAGTTCCTTCAATGACGACACGTCGATGCTGCGGTAGTGGAGGTAGCCGTCGAGCGTGCGCATGTACTGGTCGAGGAAGCGCCGGTCGACACCGATGCTGTTGCCGCACAGCGGCGCGATCCCGTGCGCGGGCACGTGCCCGCGCACGTAGTCGAGCACGCGCGCCTCGGCGTCGATCAGGCTCACGTCCGACGTCTCGATCTGGGTCAGTAGCCCCGACTTCGTGTGCATCTTGCGCACGAAGTCGTCCATGCGGGCGAGCGCCTCGGCGTCCTGGTGGATCACGAAGTCGACGCCGTCGTCGAGCGGTTTCAGGTCGGCATCGGTGACGATGCACGCAATCTCGACGATGACGTGCCGGTCGACGACGAGACCGGTCATCTCGAGGTCGATCCAGACCAGGCGGCTGTCGTCTCCTCGTTCCGGCATGCGGGGCACGTTACCCGTGCGGCCGGCGCGATCCCGCGCCACGGGTAGATTCCCTCGGCGATGGGCGTTTCCGCCGTTGCCTGGCGTCCCGATGCAACGTTGCTGCGCGAGAGCAACGTGGCTCGCTTCATGGACGCCGAGCACATCGGCGACTTCGCAACGCTGCTGAAACGATCGATCGACGATCCGGAGTGGTTCTGGGACGCCGTGGTGCGATTCCTCGGCCTCGATTTCACGACGCCGTACGCCCGCGTGCTCGACACATCCGGCGGTGTCCCGTGGGCGCGGTGGTTCGTCGGCGGCACGTGCAACGCGGCGACGATGTGCCTCGAGCGGGCCGAGGGCGCCCAGCTCGCGATCGTGTGGGAGGGCGAAGAGGGCGAGACGCGGGAGCTGACGTACGCGCAACTCCGGGCGCTGACCGATCGCATTGCATCCGGTCTCGCCGCGCGCGGCGTGCGCGCCGGCGATGCCGTCGGTCTCTTCATGCCCATGGTTCCCGAGACCGTCGCCGCGTTGTTCGCGATCGCGAAGCTCGGCGCGATCTTCCTGCCGATCTTCTCGGGGTACGGTCCCGACGCGGTCGCGGTGAGGCTGCAGGACGCATCGGCGGTCGCGCTCGTCACCGCCGACGGCTTCACGCGCCGCGGCAAGGCGATCGGCATGAAGGAGATCGCCGACGCGGCCGTCGCGCAGGTCCCGAGCGTGCACACCGTCGTGACGGTGCCGCGGCTGACGCGTGCGGACACGCCGATGACCGCCGGCCGCGATCTCATGCTCGCCGAGCTCGAAGATCTCGGTTCCGATCGCTGCGCCACGCGCGCGGTCGACAGCGAGCACCCCTTGTTCGTCGCGTACACGAGCGGCACGACCGGACGGCCGAAGGGCGCGGTGCACGTGCACGCGGGCTTCACGGTGAAGATCGCCGAGGAGGTTGCCTTCCAGACCGATCTGCGGACGGGGGAGCGGCTGTTCTGGCTCACCGACATCGGCTGGATCATGGGGCCGTGGGAGATCGTCGGCACGCTCGCGAACCGGGGCACGCTGGTGCTGTACGACGGCGCGCCCGACGCGCCCGCGCCCGACCGTCTGTGGTCGCTGGTCGAACGGCACCGCATCGACGTGCTCGGCGTGTCGCCCACGTTGATCCGGGCCTTGATGGCTCACGGCGACGAGCCGGTCCGCGCGCACGATCTGTCGTCGCTGCGCGTGCTCGCATCGACCGGCGAGCCGTGGAACGAGGGTCCGTGGCGGTGGTACTTCGATGTGGTGGGCGGCGGCCGGTGCCCGGTGATCAACATCTCCGGCGGCACGGAGGTCGGTGCATGCTTCCTGTCGCCGCACGTAGTGCAACCGATCTCGCCGTGTTCATTGGGTGGCCCCGCGCTCGGCATGGCCGTCGACGTGTTCGACGAGGCGGGCCGGTCGCTGCGCGGCGAGGTCGGCGAGCTGGTGTGCACCGAGCCGTGGCCGGGCATGACGCGCGGCCTCTATCACGACCCGCAGCGGTACCTCGACACGTACTGGAGTCGATACCCGGACGTCTGGTGGCACGGCGATTTCGCGAGCGTCTCCGCCGACGGCCAGTGGTACCTCCACGGGCGCTCCGACGACACGATCAAGCTCGCGGGGAAGCGGCTCGGCCCGGCCGAGGTCGAGACTGCGGCCGTCTCGCATCCCGCGGTGCTCGAGGCGGCCGCGATCGGTGTCCCCGACGACATCAAGGGCGAGGCGCTGTGGGTCTTCGTAGTGCTCGCGCCGGGTGTCGAGCCCGACGACGGGTTGCGCGCCGAGGTCAGCCGCTGCGTGGTCGACGCGCTCGGACCGTCGTTCAAGCCCGCCGCGATCCGCTTCACGCGCGCGCTGCCGAAGACGCGCAGTGCGAAGGTGTTGCGTCGCGCCATCCGTTCGGTCGTCACCGGCGCCGGGCCGGGTGACCTCTCCGGTCTCGAGGATCCGTCGGCGCTCGACGCGATCGAGGCTGCGGACTGATGTTCGAGATCGTCGGGAGTCGCGTGCTGTTGCGCCCGTTGCGCGTCGACGACTGGGACGCGTGGCGCGAGGTGCGGTTGCGTTGCCGCGATTGGCTGGAACGGTGGGAGCCGCGCCCGGACGCCGGCAGTGCCGACCCGGCCCTGGAGCGCGAGGCGTTTCGCGCGCGTTGCGGCGCGTGGGACCGCCAGCGGCAGTTCGATGCGGCGTACGGCTTCGGCCTGTTCCTGCGCGACGGGCGCTTCGCGGGGGAGGTCAGCCTCGGCAGCGTGCAGCGCGGCCCGTTCCAGATGGGGTACATCGGCTACTGGATCGACGAGCAACTGGCCGGGCAGGGCTACGTGCCCGAAGGTGTCGTGCTGATCATGCAATACGCGTTCGACGTCCTGCAGCTCCATCGCCTCGAGGCGGCCATCGTCCCCCGCAACGGGGCGAGCCGGCGCGTCGCCGAGAAGCTCGGGCTCCGCGACGAGGGCGTCGCCGTCGGTTTCCTCCAGATCCAAGGCGTGTACGAGGATCACGTGCGCTACGCGATCACCACCGAGGAGTGGCTCGCGCGCGGTCACGAGCTCCTGG
>DATMUX010000240.1:0-4088 GCA_035563695.1 Acidimicrobiia bacterium | reverse complement strand
GAACACTGCTCGTCGGCGAGAGCATGGCCGGACGCATCAGCGCATTCGATCTGACCGGCGACGGATCCTGCTCGAACCGCCGCGTCTGGGCCAAGATCGACGGAGCCACGGTCGACGGCATGTGCCTCGACGCCGAGGGCGCGATCTGGGCCGCGTGCCCGTTCACCGGCCGGGTCCAGCGCATCCGCGAGGGCGGCGAGATCGTGGACGAGGTGAAGGTGACGCACCCCGGCGCGTTCGCGTGCATGCTCGGCGGTGCGGATCGGCGCACGCTCTTCGTGTGCACCGCGCCGACGCATGTGCCCGAGGAGGCACGTGTGGCGCACGGGGGTCGCATCGAGGCCGTCCTCGTCGACACTCCGGGTACGGGTCTTCCCTGAAAAGCCGCGTACCGGCTCCCGGCGCGCTCAAGAAGGGTCCGCCTCCCTGTCGATGACGAATCGTCGAGCTGGGGAGCACCAAGGACGGGGGGACCGACGTGGCGCAAGCTGCGGATGTCGCGCATCTCTTACGACGCGCAGGTTTCGGTGGAACGACGGCTCAGGTGGCGACCCTCGCCTCGCAGGCGTGGGCGACGACCGTCGACGGACTGCTCGACTTCTCGGGCGCGCCCGCCGACGTGCAGCCGTCGTACCTCACCGACGCCACGAGCGTCACTGCCGACTGGCAGAAGGAGTACAAGCTTCAACAATGGTGGCTCGACCGCATGGCGACGACCACGACGCCGCTGCAAGAGAAGCTGACCCTCTTCTGGCACGGCCACTTCGCGACTGCGAATTACAAGGTCTCCGACATGCTGCTGATGTACCAGCAGAACGCCCTGTTTCGCGCCAACGCGCTGGGCAACTTCCGTGACCTCGTGCAACAGATGTCGCTACAACCGGCGATGCTCGTCTGGCTCGACAACGACTTCAACGTCGCCGGAAGCCCGAACGAGAACTTCGCCCGCGAGCTCATGGAGCTCTTCACGCTCGGCGTGAACCAGTACACGCAGCCGGACGTCGTCGCGTCGGCCCGGGCGTGGACGGGTCACAACACGCTCGACGGCAACAACGAGGTGTACCAGTTCTATCCGAATCGCCACGACAGCGGCATGAAGACATTCATGGGCGTCACGAAAAACTGGGACGGCCCCGACATCATCCAGTACATCCTCGGCGACGACCCGACGCACAAGCAGATCGCCGCGAGCTTCATCGCCACGAAGATGTGGACGTTCTTCGCGTACCCGAACCCGGAGCCGTCGGTCGTGAGTGACCTCACGACGGCGTTCCTCGCGAACGACCTGTCGATCCACGACCTGGTGCGGGCAATCTTCATGCACCCTCAGTTCCTCTCCACCGAGGCCAAACAGGGTCTCGTGCGTTCGCCCGCCGAGTGGGTGGCCGCGTGCTTGCGAGTGGCGAACATCACGGCCGAGGACGCGAACCCTCAGTGGTATATGGACGACATGGGCCAGCAACTGTTCGAACCGCCGAACGTATCGGGATGGCGTCCGAACGAATACTGGGTCACCACCTCTCGCCTCTGGGCTCGGGCCAACTGGGCCCGCGGGCTCGTGTGGCAGAACAACGTGCAGAACACGCTGAACGCGATCCAGCCGATGACCGTGTCCGATGCCGTGCAGTACGGCTTCGACTTCTTCGGGATCGACAATCCCTCGGCGCACACGCGGGCAACGCTCGAGACCTGGCTCACGAACCAGCGCGCCGACAAGAACGCGTGGATCAACTGGACGTGGATCAACCTTCTGACCCAGCTGATGCTGTGCCCCGAATTCAATCTCGCGTAGGGAGCGGATCGTGACGAGTGCCGGCCCCAACATCTTCGAACGGAATCGCCTCTCCCGCCGGCGATTCATCCAATTCAGCGCAATGGGAGTCGGTGCGGCCGCCGTGAGCCCGTACCTCGGGAAGCTCCGGGCGTTCGCCGCACCGCCCGTGGCCGACAACCAGGGGATCCTGGTGACGATCAACCTCGCGGGCGGCAACGACGGACTCAATATGGTCATCCCGTACGCCGACGCGCAGTACGCGAAGATCCGAACGACGCTGAACATCACGAACTCACTGCACATCGGCAGCGGGCTCGGCCTGCATCCATCGATGCCGAACTTGAAAGCCCGTTTCGACAAGGGCAACGTCGCGGTCATCCGCGGGGTCGGCTACAAGCCGCCGGACTTGAGCCACTTCACATCGGGCGACATCTGGATGCACGGATGGGGCGGATCGACGCTCACCACCACAGGATGGCTCGGCCGGTTCCTCGACCACCTTCCGAACGCCAACCACGAGTCGCTCTACGGCGTCTCGCTGCACGGCAGTGTCAGCGAGCATTTGCAGGGCGACGTCGCCCACCCGTCGTCATTGCCGTTGAGCATCGGCGGCGCGTTCGGCATCGATCGGTCGAACGCTTCCGACGCGCGCATGTTCGATTCTCTCGCAACGCTCGGCAACGCGAGCTCGGGCCTCGGGAGCCTCGGCGACCTCTACGACACCACCGAATCGGACCTGATGCTGCTCACCCAGCGCATCCGACCGGCATACGGCTTCACGCAACAGCCGAACGACCTGCAACAGCAGCTCGTCCTGGCCGCGCACCTCATCAACGCCAACCTCGGCATCCGCGTGATCGACACCGAGCTCGACGGCTTCGACACGCACTCGAACCAGCACGACTGGCACGCCACGCTCCTGGGGCGGCTCGATGGCGCGATCCAGGCGTTCTTCGCCGCGCTGTCGCCCCGATGGGCAGGTCAGGTGATCGTGATGACGTTCTCGGAGTTCGGGCGCCGGCCCGAGGAGAACGGCGACCACGGCACCGACCACGGCACCGCCGCACCGCACTTCGTCATCGGGTCGAACGTGCGGGGCGGTCTGTACGGCACGCAGCCGAGCCTCACGGCCCTCGACTCGAACGGCAACCTGGTGCCGACCGTCGACTTTCATCAGATGTACGCGTCGATCCTGAAGACCTGGCTCGGCGCGAACGACGTCGCGCTGCTCGGCAAGGCGTACAGCCCGCTCAACCTGTTCGCGAAGCCGCCGAGTGCGCCGGTGGTCGTCTCCCCCGGCGCGGCGCACAAGGGCTACTGGCTCGCGGGCCCGACCGGTCACATCCACGGGTTCGGGACCGCGACGAAGTTTTCATCACTCGCATCCGTCGCCCTGCCGATCGTCGGCGGCGCGGCGACACCCACGGGCAAGGGACTGTGGCTGTGCGGCGCCGACGGCGGCATCTTCGCGTTCGGCGACGCCCGGTTCTACGGCTCGACCGGCAACATCCATCTCGCGAAGCCGATCGTCGGGATGGCGGCCACGCCGTCGGGCAAGGGCTACTGGTTCTGCGCGTCGGACGGCGGCATCTTCGCCTACGGCGACGCCAAGTTCCACGGCACGACGCACCCCTCGGCCGGAGTGTGCGGCATGGCCCGTACGTACAGCGGGAACGGCTACTGGCTCGCAGCCCGCGACGGCACGGTCAGCGCGTTCGGCGACGCGGCCGTGCTCGGCAACGCCGGCGACTGGACATCGGTGATCGTGGGGGCGTAGCGCCCGTTCAGCGGAACGCGTTCACGAACACGACGATCACGAACAGGCCGGCGATCGCCCACGCGGTCACGCGGATCCACCGGGGCCGGCGGCGCGGGAGCTCGTCGCGCGCGTTCCAGTCCCAGAGATCGGGGTCGTTCGGATCGATCTCGTCCGGACCGAGCGGTCCGACCGGCGTCGGCACGACACGACTCTACGCCGGCGGGTGCCGACGCTTCCGCGGAAGCGCGCGGCTCGCAAACAGTACGTTTCGGGCCGGGAGGGCCGTTCAGCCCGGCGCCGTCTCGTGCCGATACTCCACGGACGAGGCCATGCACCCGTAGGAGTGGCACGTTGGAATCTCGACACGATCTTCTCTCGGCGGCGGCCGCGATCCTGCTGCTCGTCGGAGTGGCCGCGTGGCTCGCCGTCGTCCACGACCCGGTCATGGCAGGCTTGATCGGCGCGGTGGCGCTCGGAGCCAGAATCGTGTTGGCCGGCCGCGTCCGGGAACGGACGGCCGCCGCGCACGCCAAGCCGCCGGAGCGGCACGCGCTG
>DATMUX010000239.1:0-14117 GCA_035563695.1 Acidimicrobiia bacterium | reverse complement strand
ATTGTACGAGTCCGGTGTGACAGCTACCGGCCCTTGTACGTAAGGGCTTACTCGCCGCCCTTCTGCACGTAGCTGCGTACAAATTCCTCGGCATTGTCTTCGAGCACCGAGTCGATTTCGTCCAAGAGATCGTCGATGTCTTCCTTGAGCTTCTCGCCGCGCTCCGACTTCGCCGCGACCTCGTCGTCGACGACCTCTTCGCGCTCCTTCGGCGCCGGCTTCTGCTTGCGCTCCCGTTCCGCCATGACGACCTCCTACGACACCCTCAGCTCGCCGTCAGCCGCTCGACGAGCTGGCGGGGTGTCGACACCTGTGCGAACAACTCCGCGACATGCACCTTGCTACCACGCGTGGGCTCCATCATCGGGATCCTTCGCAGCGGGTCGGTGCCGACGTCGAGCACCACGCTGTCCCAGTTCGCCGCGACGACGGAGTCGGCCCAGCGGGCGAGGCATGTGCCCCGGAAGTACGCCCTGGTGGTGGCGGGCGGGTCGGACATCGCGGCGGCGACATCGTCGTCGTCGAGCAGCCGCTCGACCTTCCCGGCGCGCACGAGCTTCTCGTACAGCGACCGGCCCGGGCGCACGTCGTGGTACTGCACCGACAGCAGCTCGAGCTTCGGGTCGGTCCACTTCAACCGGTCGCGATCCGCGTAGGCGCGCAGCAACGCGAGCTTGGTGACCCAGTCGAGCTGGCCTTCGAGCGCCATGGGGTCGGACTCCAGCGCCCCGAGCACCGACTCCCAGCGGTCGAGTACGAGCGCCCCGACGTGCTCGCCGCCGCAGGTCTCGAACCCGGTCTCGTCGCCGTACTTGCGCGCCAGCCGCAGGAACTCCCACTGCAGCTCGATCGCGGTGCAGCGCCCGAGCTCGGCGACGTCGACGGTCGCCCGGCACGTGATGTCGTGCGACACGGCACGGATCGCCGCGACGGGCGACGAGATCGACAGGTCCTTGTCGATGAACCCGTCCTCGATCATCGACAGCACGATCGCGGTCGCGCCGATCTTCAGGAACGTCGCGACCTCGCAGAGGTTCGCGTCGCCGACGATCACGTGCAGGCGCCGGTACTTCTGCGGGTCGGCGTGCGGCTCGTCGCGGGTGTTGACGATCGGGCGCTTCAGCGTGGTCTCGAGCCCGACCTCCTCCTCGAAGAAGTCGGCGCGCTGGGTGATCTGATAGTCGACCGGGTCGGCCCCGTTCTCGGACCCGACCTTGCCCGAGCCGGTGAACACCTGGCGGGTCACGAACCACGGGATCAGGTTGCGCACCAGCACCGCGAACGGCACGTTGCGGTCGACCAGGTAGTTCTCGTGGCAGCCGTACGAGTTGCCCTTGCCGTCGCTGTTGTTCTTGTAGACGACGACTTCCTGGCTCGCGGGCAGCAGCCGGCGCGCCGCGTCCATCGAGCGGGCGAGGATCCGCTCCCCCGCCTTGTCGTAGAGCGTCGCCTCCAGCGCGTCCGCGCATTCGGGCGTCGAGTATTCGGGATGGGCGTGGTCGACGTAGTAGCGCGCGCCGTTCGTCAGCACCGCGTTCACGAGATGGGTCTCGACCTCGGGCGGCTCGGCGCCGTCGCGGGCGAAGCCGCGCGCGTCGCGGCCCGGACACTCGTCCTCGAAGTCCCAGCCGACGCGCCGCTGCTCGACGTAGCCGTTGATCAGCAGGCTCGACGCGACGACCGGGTTCGGCTCGGGCGCGCCGCGCAATGCGACGCCGTACTCCGTCTCGATGCCGATGATCTTCGGGACGGCCATCGCGCCATCCTACCGGCGCCCGGCGATCTGCCCAGGCGCCTTACAGGTACTGACCGGTCGTGACTCGCTCGATCTGACGGCCGCCCTTTTCCCTGTCGCCTTCGTTGACGATCGTGCGCACGTAGACGATGCGTTCGCCCTTCTTGCCCGAGATCTTGGCCCAGTCGTCGGGGTTCGTCGTGTTGGGCAGATCCTCGTGCTCGCGGAACTCCTGCTTGATGGACTCGAGCAGGTCGTCGCCGCAGACACCGCGCTCCCCGCCGGCGATGGTGCGCTTGATCGAGAGCTTCTTCGCGCGGCGCACGATGTTCTCGATCATCGCGCCCGACGCGAAATCCTTGAAGTAGAGGGTTTCCTTGTCGCCGTTCTGGTAGGTGACCTCGAGGAACTTGTTCTCGTCGCCCATCGCGTACATCGACGCGACGGCCTCGTCGATCATCTTCGCGACCGCGGCGTCGGGATCGTCGCTCGCCCGCTTCAGCTCGGCACCGGCCAGCGGCAGCGCGGTCGTGAGGTACTGGGCGAAGATCTGCTTGGCGCTGTCGGAGTCGGGGCGCTCGATCTTGATCTTCACGTCGAGGCGGCCCGGACGCAGGATCGCGGGGTCGATCAGATCCTCACGGTTCGACGCGCCGATCACGATGACGTTCTTCAACGACTCGACGCCGTCGATCTCCGCCAGCAGCTGCGGCACGATCGTCGACTCGATGTCGCTCGAGATGCCGGTGCCCCGGGTGCGGAACAGCGAGTCCATCTCGTCGAAGAACACGATGACGGGGTTGCCCTCTTCGCTCTTCTCGCGCGCCCGCTGGAAGATCAAGCGGATCTGGCGCTCGGTCTCGCCGACGTACTTGTTGAGGAGCTCGGGGCCCTTGATGTTCAAGAAGTACGACTTCGCCGCGGTGTTGCCCGTCTTCTCGGCGACGCGCTTCGCGAGCGAGTTCGCCACGGCCTTGGCGATCAGCGTCTTGCCGCACCCGGGAGGGCCGTACAACAAGATGCCCTTCGGCGGCTGCAGCTCGTGCTCCCGGAACAGGTCGCCGTAGAGGTACGGAAGCTCGACGGCGTCCTTGATCATCTCGATCTGGTCGTCGAGGCCGCCGACGTCGTCGTAGCTGACGTCGGGCACCTCCTCGAGCACGAGCTCTTCGACCTCGGGGCGCGGGAGCTTCTCGACCAGCAGGCCGGAGCGCCCCTCCATGAGCAAGTGGTCGCCGGCGCGCAGCTTCTCGCCGAGCAGCTCGTCGGCGAGCTCGCACACGCGCTCCTCGTCGGCGCGCCCGATGACGAGCGCGCGCGTCTTGTCCTCGAGGAGCTCCTTGAACGTGACGACCTCGCCCGCGACGTCGGCGGCGCGCGCGAGCACGACGTTCAACGACTCGTTCAGCACGACCTCCTGGCCGCGGCGCAACTCCCCGCCTTCGATCTCGGGATGCAGCGCGACGCGCATCTTGCGGCCGGCGGTGAAGATGTCGACCGTGCCGTCGTCGTTCGTGCCCAGATACGTGCCGTACGCAGACGGCGGCATCGTGAGCTTCTCGACCTCTTCGCGCAGCGCGGCGATGTGCTCGCGCGCCTCACGCAACGTCGCCGACAGCTTCTCGTTCTGGGAGACGGCCTGGGCGAGCTGGCCCTTGGTCTCGAGGAGCCGCTCCTCGAGCGTGCGGACGCGTTTGGGCGCGTCCTGGAGCCGCCGGCGGAGGACGACAACCTCCTCCTCGAGTCCCTTGATCATCTCTTGGAGCTGGTCGACCTGAGCTTCGTACTCGGTCAGCCGCCGCTCGTGCTCGGAAGCCATGAGCGACACCTCCTCGGTCCGTCGGCGACCCTAGTCCTGCGTTCAGGTGCGACAGTGCGCATCCGATACGTTGCCTCGAGGCTGCCGGCTGGGTCTGGATTTCTCACTTCTCGATGTGATAAATTCTCCTGAGGCGGCGGCCGGAGACCCGGAAACCGGACAGCCGGAACGAACCGCTCGTTGTTTGTTCGACGTCCAGCCCGAAAAAGTGAGGACCCTTCGATGAAGGTCTGGATCGACCAGGACCTCTGCACCGGCGACGGCCTGTGCGAGGAGATCGCGCCCGACGTATTCACCCTCCTCGACGACGGCCTCGCCTACGTGAAGGAGGGCGACAAGGTCTTCTCCGACCCGGGCGGCGCCGAGGGTCTCGCCAACATCCCCGAGGGCCAGCTCGACGCCGTGGTCGAGGCCGCCGAGGAGTGCCCGGGCGAGTGCATCTTCATCGAGGTCGAGTAGTCCCCGGGGCTCGCTCGCTGCGGGGCCCGAGGCCGGCGTGCCGGCGGTCCATCGGACACTCACCGACCTGAGCGGTCGGTTTCGGTCCACTGGAGTCCCGGAGGGTTCGTCTCGGGGAACGTTCGCGACCCGATCAGGCGAGCGCGTCGCGCAACGCCGCGACTCGCTCGGGCACGACGCGCCACCACGTCCACTTCCCCCGCTTCTCGCCGACGATGAGCCCGGCCTCGGCGAGCGCCTTCGTGTGGTGACTGATCGTCGGCTGGCTGCGCTTCAGCGGCGCCTCGAGATCGCACGAGCACACTTCGTCGGTCGACGCGATGATCGACAGCAGCCGCAGGCGCACCGGGTCGGATAGCGCCGCGAACGAAGCCGCGAGCGTCGCGGCGTCACGTTCTGCGAGCGGTTCGGCCAGTACCGAGCCACAACATCCGATCGTCCGCGTCTTCGGCACCCGCGCTCCTTTACCCATTGACATCATCCATATACATCACCCATTGACATCTGTCGATACGACGGTAGAGTACTCATCGACGGACATCAATATATCAGAGCCCACAATCCCGAGGTGATGGCGATGTCACGCGTGCAGCTCGCACTGAAC
Organism: Acidimicrobiia bacterium; assembly: GCA_035563695.1. Taxonomy (GTDB): domain Bacteria; phylum Actinomycetota; class Acidimicrobiia; order IMCC26256; family PALSA-610; genus DATMUX01. Next base: position 9,500 of record DATMUX010000239.1, on the reverse strand, counting down.
GTGTCCAACCTCGACGAGGCCGTCGAGTTCTATTCGAAGCTGTTCGGGACGCGGCCGGCCAAGACCCGGCCGGGCTACGCGAACTTCGCGATCGCCGAACCCCCGTTGAAGCTCGTGCTCATGGAGGGTGCCGGTCCGCCGGGCACGCTGAACCACCTCGGAGTCGAGGTTGCGTCGAGCGACGACGTGGTGGCGGCGCAGGCACGCCTGAGCGGTGAAGGCCTGGAGTGCGCGACCGAAGACCACGTCGCGTGCTGCTACGCACTGCAGGACAAGGCCTGGGTCGACGCGCCCGACGGCGAACCGTGGGAGATCTACACCGTGCTGGCCGATGTCGAGCACCCCGCGGGGCTGCAGACCGTCGAGTCGCCGGAGAGCGCCTCGTGTTGCGCCTCGGCACCCGCGTCCGCCGCGCGCTGCTGCTAGTGGTTCGCGACCTCGCGAGGCGGTCGAGCGCCGAGGCGGTGGGCACGGCGCTGCTCGTCGCGGTCGTCGTCGGCTCGGGCATCGCGGCCCAGCGGCTCTCGCCCGGCAACACCGGCCTGGAGCTCATGGAGAACGCGCTCGCGACGGGCGCCGGGCTCGTCGCGCTCATCCTCGCGTTCGGCAGCGTCTCGGGCGCACACTTCAACCCGGTCGTCACGCTCGCCGACCGGCTCCTCGGCGGTACCACGACGCGCGACGGCTGTGTCTACGTGACCGCCCAGGTGCTCGGTGCCTGCATCGGCTGCATGCTGGCGAACGTCATGTTCAGCCTGTCGGCCGTCAACGTATCGACGCACATGCGCAGCTCGAGCGCGCTGTGGTTGTCGGAGCTCGTGGCCACGTTCGGCCTGCTCGTCGTGATCCTCGGTGTCGTGCGCAGCGGGCGCGCGTCGCTCGCGCCGTTCGCCGTCGGCGCGTACATCACGGCCGCGTACTGGTTCACGTCCTCCACGAGCTTCGCGAACCCGGCCGTGACGGTCGGCCGCACGCTCTCCGACACGTTCGCCGGCATCGCACCATCGAGCGTGCCGGTGTTCGTCGTCATGCAGCTCGCCGGCGGGCTGGTCGCGGTGCTCTGCGCGCGGATCTGGTACCCCGATCTCCACGCGAGCGCCATCGTCGTGCCGCACGACACGGAACTACAGGGAGAGACCGATGGCGCCCGCGCGTGACCACCTCCCGGCGGTGCTGTTCCTTTGCATCCACAACGCGGGCCGCAGCCAGATGGCCCTCGGCTGGTTCGACCACCTCGCGGGCGCTCGCGCCCTCGGCTTCTCGGGTGGATCCGAGCCCGCGGACCGCGTCAATCCAGCCGCCGTGGCGGCGATGGCCGAGGTCGGCATCGACATCGCGCACCGCACGCCGCGCCAGTGGAACGGGACGGATCTCGAACGGGCCGACGTCGTCGTGACGATGGGCTGCGGCGACGCATGCCCGTACGTTCCGGGCACTCGCTACGAGGACTGGCCCCTCGATGACCCCGCCGGCCTCGGCGTCGAAGCCGTGCGGCCCATCCGTGACGAGATCCGAGCGCGCGTCGAGAAGCTGCTCACCGAGCTCGGGGTACCCGCGCCGTGATCGCGCGCCACGCGGGCCCTCCGACCGTCACACCTCGCGCCGCAGCTGACCGGTGTTCGCGTCGTACTCGTAGAGCTCGCCGTAGCGGCCCCAGTCGATCGCGATGTCGAGCTGGTGGCGCGCCTCGTCGTCGGTGAAGCCGCGGCGCAGGATGTCGAGGAAGAACGCCTCGGGGAGCTGGCCGTCCATCGACGCCGCGAGCGCGTTGGTGATCGCCCGCACGAGCGGCGCGTGCTCGGCCGCCTTGCGGGCGAAGAGCTCCTTGCTGGTCAGGATGTCGGCGACGACGAACTCGCGGCCGTCGTCGCTGATCTCGAGGTCGGCGTGGTCGACGGTCGCGAACCCGAGGAGCGCCGCGCCGTCGACCAGCGGGAGCAGATCGTCGACTTCGAAGACGAGGTCGTGCGCGAGCGCGGGCAGGTCTTCGCGGCCGCCGCGCGCGAGCACGATCTCCAGCAGGCCGGCCATGCCGCCGACCGTCGCCGCGGGCAGCGGCAGCTCGATCGGTGACGGGCGCGCGGGCGCAGCCGCCGCCGGCGCGGCCGCCGGCTTCGACGGCTCTTCGCGGCCGGTCATGATGCCGTAGATCTCGTCGACCAGCGCCTCGAACCTCGGCTCCCGGCGGTCGCGCGGGCGCGCCAGGTCGTTAGTGAGCTCGGCCCGGATGCGGCCCGGGTTCGACGACAGCACGAGGATCCGGTCGGCGAGCAACACGGCCTCTTCGATGTTGTGCGTGACGATGAGCATCGCCCGCGTCGGGAAGTCGGGCCGGCCCCAGAGCGCGAGCAGCTCCGTGCGGAGGTTCTCGGCGGTGAGGACGTCGAGGGCCGAGAACGGCTCGTCCATGAACAGCGCGTCGGGCTCGACGACGAGCGCGCGCGCGAAGCCGACGCGCTGGCGCATCCCGCCGGACAGCTCCTTCGGGTACGCGGACTCGAAACCGTCGAGGCCGATGAGGTCGATCGCGCGCTCGGCCCGGTCGCGCCGCTCCGCCGGCGGGACGTTGCGCGCCTCGAGGCCCAGCTCCACGTTCTGGCGCACCGTGAGCCACGGCAACAGCGCGAACGTCTGGAACACCATCGACACGCCGGGGTTCGCGGCGGTCACCGGCCGGTCGCGGTAGAGCGCGCGCCCGCTCGTGGGCGCGATCAGGCCGGCGAGGCAGCGCAGCAGCGTCGACTTGCCCGAGCCCGACTTGCCCAAGAGCGCGACGATCTCGCCGTCGCGCAGCTCGAAGCTGATGTCGTCGAGCACCGAGAGCGTGCCGCCTTCGGGCGTCGAGAACGACTTCGTGATGTGGTCGGCGGCGAGGATGGCCGTCGTACCCGTCGTGAGGGTCATAGCGAGTACCTCGTTTCCGCGATGCGGTACAGCCGGCGCCACACCAGGCGGTTGATGCCGACGACATAGATGCTCATGACGACGATCCCCGTCAGCGTCTTCGCGAACTGGCCCGAGGCCGTCGACAGGGCGATGTACGCGCCGAGCCCCTTCGCGATCAGCACGTGGTGGCCGTAGGTGACCAGCTCGGCGACGATCGACGCGTTCCACGCGCCGCCCGCGGCGGTGATGCCGCCGGTCACGTAGGCGGGGAAGATGCCGGGCAGGTTGAGGCGGCGCCACCGCTGGCGGCCCCGAACGTCGAAGTTGTCCATCGCCTCGCGCAGGTCCGAGGGGACGGAGATCGCGCCCGCGATCGCGTTGAAGAGGATGTACCACTGCGCGCCGAGCATCATCAGCACGATGCCGCCCCAGTTCAGGCTGAGGCCGGTCGCGACCAGGAACGCCGCGAAGAACGGGAACAAGAAGTTGGCGGGGAAGCTCGCGAGGATCTGCACGATCGGCTGCGCGTAGCGCGCGAGCCGCGGCGACATCCCGATCTTCACACCGACCGGGACCCAGATCAGCGTCGACAGGATCACGACGATGGTGACGCGGGCGAGCGTGATCGCGCCCAGCCAGGCGGCGTGCGCGAACTCACCCAGGCCGACCTCCGTGCCGATGTAGCGCAGTGCCGACGTCGAGCCGAGCGCCACCACGATCGCGACGATCAGCCCGAAGGCCGCGTCGCCCGCGCGCCGGCGCGCGACGTTCTGGACGAGCGGGCGGTCGGCCACGCCGAACGGGCGCGTGGCGCGGTCGAGCAACGCGCCGACGGGCCGGAAGGGCTTCGCGACGAGTCCCGGGACGCGCGAGCGCCGCAGCGCGTCGAGCACGATGCTCTTGGGCTGCTCGGTGGCCTCGCTCTGCTCGATGCGGAACCGCTCCGACCATGCGACCATCGGCCGCCAGAACACGAAGTTCACCGCCAGGACCATCACGATCATCACGACGATCGCCAGCAGTACGTAGCCGAGCTGCGAGCGCGCGCTCGCGGCCGCGACGTAGCTGCCGATCCCGGGCAGCGCGTACGACCGCTTGTTCACCGTGATCGCCTCGGACGCGGTGAGGAAGAACCAGCCGCCGCCGAAGCTCATCATCCCGTTCCACACGAGACCGATCATCGAGCCGGGCACGTCGAGTCGCCAGAACCGCTCCCACTTCGTCAGGCGCAACAGGCGCGCCGCCTCGTCGAGGTCGCGCGGCTGGGTCATGAGCGAGTGGTAGAAGCTGAACGTCATGTTCCACGCCTGCGACGTGAAGATCGCGAAGATCGACGCGCACTCGAGCCCGAGGATCGAGTGGGGGAACAACGCGAGGAAGAAGGTGACGGTGATCGTGAGGAACCCGAGGATCGGCACCGACTGCAAGATGTCGAGCAGCGGGATCATGACCTTCTCGGCGCGGCGCGACCGTGCCGCCGCGGTCCCGTAGACGAACGTGAACGCGACCGACAGACCCAGCGCGATGAACATGCGCGACAGGCTGCGCAGCGCGTAGTACGGCAGCGCGCTCGGCGAGGTCGAGATCGACGCCCGCGACTGGCTCGGTACGAAGGGGTGCGTGACCGTGAGGCCGAGCCGGAGCACGGCGTAGAGCACGACGAAGAGCGCGCCCCCCACGAGCAGATCGACCCAGCGCAGCCGCGGCCGGCGCAGGACGTCGCGGGTCGGGAAAGAACGTTGCATCGCCACCGGGATCACCCCCTTCGGGGCATCGCCTCCTGTGGCGCGCGCCGGCTCAGGTCATACGACGAGCCGGCACCGTGGCCGCGCGCCCGGAGGAAGGACACGAGTACGAGGACTTGGATGACCGTCGCGACTCATTACCCACCTCCTTCGGTACGCGCCGAACCAGGCGCATGCAGATATGCCGTTCCAACATGGTAGCCGCAGAAAGCCGTCAGCCGACCAGGCAGCCACCCGTGTCGACGGGGCTCGTCCCCGCCGTCGGGAGCACGGCGCGCACCTCGGCGGTGGTGAGCGCGTAGCTCGTGCCCGCGTTCGCCGGATCGATCGCGAACGCCACCCCGATCACGTCGCCGCGCGTGTCGACGAGCGGACCTCCGGAGTCGCCGGGCGCGAGCGCCGCGGCGAGGACGTACACGTGCCGCTTGCTCGAACCCGTGCGGTAGATGTCGGTGCCCACCGCGAGGATCTCTTCACCGACGCGCGCCGGCGACATCTGGAGCGGACCCCCGCCGGGATGCCCGTACACCGCGCCCTCGTCGCCGACCGCGCCGGTCGCGAGCAGCAGCGGTGGCGCGGCGAACCCGTCGACGTCGAGCACTGCGAGGTCGCGCACCGGATCGAACGCGACGATCCGCGCGTCGTGCGCGCCGCCCGCCGCATCTTCGACGGTGGCGGCGCGCTCGCCGGCCACGACGTGCGCGTTCGTCACGACGACACCGGGCGCGGCGACCCACCCGCTGCCCTCTTGAATCTGATGGCACGCGTGCCCCGTGACCTTGACGACCGACGCGCGCACCGCGCGGTCGACGCTCGCCGCCAGGCGCGTGACCGGCGGCCGTCCGGGATTCGGCGGCGATTGCAGGGGTCCGAGCGCCGACGGGTACGGCGCCTCGGAGATCGCCCGTCCCCACGCGGCGAACTGGGCCGGTTGATCGGGAGCGAACCGCTGGATCTCGCCCACCACCCACGAGCCGCGCGCCATGCGCGCCGGCCAGCCCTTCGCGCTCGCCAGCGACGGGATCACCATCCACACGAGCACGAGCACTCCCGCGACACCGACGGCCGCGCCCGCGACGCGGTCGCCCCGGGGCAACGTCTCCGGCATCGGCAGGATGCGTTGGGCCAGCAGGCCGGCTCCGAGGCCGAGTGCCTGACCGAGGACCGCGAGGAGCACGAGGAACAGGAGCGCGACCGTCACGCGATCGTCGGCGTTCGTGCCGCCGAACGACGTGACCACGTTCGGCACGAAGTGCACGCCGACCGCGAGGCCCACCGCGACGCCGATCCACGCGAAGACGCGCGCGACGAGACCGAGCCGCCATCCGCCCCACGCCGCGAGGATCGCCGTCACGACGATCGCGACGTCGAGCGCGTTCATTCGGTGGCGAGCAGGCGGGCGACCGTGAGGAATCCGGTGTGCGCGACCATGCGGTGGTCGGGCCGGATCGACTGCCCTTCGACGTGCCAGCCGCGCTGCAGCACCTCGAGCGTCTCGACGAGTCCGAACGGCGCCTCGGCGAGCTCCTCGCGGAGCCGGCCCACCTGGAGGATCGTCGGGAGGTACGCGAGGAGGATGCCGCCCGGCCGGAGCGCGCCGGCCGCGTGCTTCACGACGCGCCAGGGCTCGGGGAGGTCGAGGACGATCCGGTCGAGGTCGCGCTCGTCGATGCCCTCGTACACGTCGCGCACGTGCACGTCGAGGGGAACGTCGTCGCCGAGGAAGCCGTACACGTTGCGCACCGCGCGCTGCGCGAAGTCTTCGCGGATCTCGTAGCCCGTCACCCGTCCCGCCGGGCCCGCAGCACGCAGTAGCGCAGTGGTGAGCGCGCCGGAGCCGATACCCGACTCGAGGATGCGCGCACCCGGGAACACGTCGGCGAGCACGAGGATCGGCCCGATGTCCTTCGGGTAGATCACCTGCGCACCGCGCGGCATCTCGAGCACGTACTCGGCGAGCGTGGGCCGCAGCGCGGTCAGGCGCGCACCGCGGGTCGTGCGAACGATGCTCCCGTCGGAGCGGCCGATCACGTCGTCGTGCTGCAGCACGCCCGCATGCGTGTGGAACTGCCCGCCCGCGGCCAGCGTGACGAGATGGCGGCGACGGCGGTTGTCGACGAGCAGCACCCGGTCGCCTGGAGCGAACGTCGCGCTCACGACGCGGTCACCGGGATGGTCGCGCCCGTCGCGCGGGCGCGCATCCGGCAGAACGCGCACACGCCGGCCGCGCTCGGCGGCGTGGGCGAGCCGCACGTCGTGCACGGGCGCAGGTCGTCGCGCACGCCGGTCGCCTCGTCGACGAAGCGCGAGTGCACACGCTCCAGGAAGGTCGACACGAACGCGGCCTTCGTGCCCGGCGAACGCTCCTCGATCGCGTTGAGCGCCTCCTTGTAGCCGAGGTGCCGGTTGCCCTCGGCCATCGGGCACTCCTCGACGATGTAGTCGATGCCGTGCACCACGCAGTACGCGGCCAGCTCGCGCTCGCCGAGCCGGATGAGCGGCTTCACCTTCCGCACGAACCCCGGTGCCGCCGGCAGTACCGGATGTTGACGGCCGAGGTACTCGGTCTGCCACCGCAGCACGTTGCCGAACAACACCGCCGCTTCGTCGTCGAGGTTGTGACCGGTGGCGAGCACGTCGTAGCCGTGCGTCATCGCCGCCTCGTTGAACACGTGGCGTTTCGACAGGCCGCACGCCGAGCACGGCACGCGCCGGGCGGCGAGCGAGCCCTCCGGGATGTCGAAACCGTACGTGTCGACGAGATCGATCTCGAGCAGCTGTGCGCCGTGTTCGTGCGCGAACGCACGCGCGTAGCTCGCCGAGCTCTCGGAGTAGTCGCCGATGCCGAGGCCGACGTACAACCCGTCGGCGTCGTAACCGAGCTCGCGCAACAGGTGCCACAGGCCGAGCGAGTCCTTGCCGCCCGAGACCGCGACGAGCACGTGCTCGCCCGGCTGCATCATCGAGAACTCGTCGATCGCCCGCCGCACCTGCTCCCGGCAGTGGCGCACGAAGCAGTCGCGGCAGAACCCGGCGTTGTGCCGCCGCAGCTCGATGATCGCCGGTTCCCGGCAGCGGCGGCACTTCACGCGGTTCCTCCCGAAACGACCGGGCGGATCTCGACGACGTCGGACTCCGAGAGCCGCTCGTCGTGCGTCGCCAGCGTGTCGTTGCGGATCACGAGCACCGACTCGGGCACGACGTCGAGGTCGCGCAGCAGCTGACCGACGTTCGGCGGAGCGGGCACGTCGAGCTCGCGCTTGGGATTCCGCAGCACCACCTTCATCGTGCGATCCAGGCTACCGGCGCGCCCGCCGGCGGCCGCAGTGAGATCTCGCCTATTCGGAGCTCGCCTTGGTGATGATCTCGAACACGTCGCCCGGGCGGATCGCCGTGCGGTACAGCACGTCGGGCTCCTGACGCGCGAGCCGCCGCAGCGCCTGGGCCCCGGCCGCGAGGATGCCGAGGATCAGCCACGTGCGTGAGCCTCCCGCGACCCCGCGCCGGAACCCGCTCGCCGTCAGTCGCCGCAGCAGCGCGTGCAGCATCGTCAGATCCGCCGGATCTCGAGCACCATCTGACGCTGCTTACCCCGGCGCCGGCCGAACCAGTACGCCGCGCAGACCGCGACTACGACGACGCCGACTGCCACCGCGACCGCCGGGATCTTCGCGGCCTCGGTCCGCTCCTCCACCTCACCCCGCAGCTCGCGGAGCTTGGACTCGATGTCGTCGCGGGTGATCTTCTTGGTCGGCGCGTCGGCCGGGTCCGACTTGGTGGGGCTCATCGCTTCTTCGTCCTCCTGACGCGCAGCAGGTAGATCAGGCCCGCGATCACCGCGGAGCCGGCGACGACGATCGCGTACGGCACCCACGACCAGTTGCCGGTGAACGTGGTGCCGGTCTCGGTTTGCAGGATGCGCAACGATCCCATCGCCACGAACAGGTAGCCGACGCCGAGGAGCACGGCGCCGCCGACGCCGAAGCCCGCGTAGCGCCCGAGCCCGATCAACGGGTCGAGCGTCTCTTGTTTGGTGTACTCGACGACGAGCGTCTTCAGCTCGCGAATCGTCTGTTGTGGATCGTCGGCCACGGAGAACCTTTCCGGACCGGCTCGTTCGAACCGGCGCAGGAGTCTTCCCGTCCGCGCGACTCCGGTGCAAGGCGCGCGGGCGGTTTCAGGGCCGCGGCACCACCAACTGGGGCTGCCGCGTGTCGGGGTAGGCCGCAACCGCGGCCGCGATCGCCGCCTGGAGCGCGACGCCGGTGCTCTCGGAGAGGCGCCCGTTCGCCAGGAACGCGAACGTCGGCCGGACGCTGCCATCGACGACGCCGGTCAGCCCGACCACGCCGTCGATCGAGCCGGTCTTCGCACGCAGTCGCCCGGCGAGGGGCGTTCCGCCGAAAGCCTCGGCGAGCGTGCCGCTCCGGCCCGCGACCGGCAGGCCGGCGTCGATCGCGGTGAGCGGCGCCGCGGTCGACCGGTTGATCACGCCGAGCAACGTGGGGCAGCCGACCCGGTCGTCGGGCGCGAGACCCGAGCCGTCGTGGAGATCGAGGCCATCGGTCGGGACGCCGAGGCGGCTGAGCGTGGCCGCGACGATCTGCGTGCCCGCGTACGTCGTGGCGCCGTTACCGCCCGAGGTGCCGGCCGCGATGTCGCGCAATAATTCCTCGGCCGTGTAGTTGTCGCTGCCGCGCAGCATCTCGCCGACGATGTTGGAGAGCGGGGGCGAGTCGACGTGCGCGATCTCCCGCGCATCGGCCGGCGCGACCCCGCGCCGGATGGCGCCGGTGATCGTGACGCCGCGCGCCGCGAGCGCGTCGCGCAGCCGCTGGCCGGTCAGCAGCGCGGGGTCGGGCGCCGCGG
>DATMUX010000238.1:0-2173 GCA_035563695.1 Acidimicrobiia bacterium | reverse complement strand
TTCATCATCTGCTGGACCTGCTTGAACTGCTTCAGCAGGTTGTTGACCTCGGCCGTCGTGGTGCCGCTGCCCTGCGCGATGCGCAACCGGCGCGACCCGTTGATGAGCTCGGGACGGCGGCGCTCCTCGGGCGTCATCGACCGGATGATCGCCTCGATGCGCCCGATCTCCTTGTCGTCGATCTGCGCGTTGCGGACCTCTTTCGGCATGCCCGGCAGCATCCCGAGGACGTTCTGCAGCGGACCCATGCGCTTCACCTGCTGCATCTGGTCGAGGAAGTCCTCGAGGGTGAGCGTGCCGCTCTGCAGCAACTCCTCGGCCTTGCGCTTCTCGTCCTCCTCGAAGGTCGCCTCGACCTTCTCGATGAGGGTGAGCACGTCGCCCATGCCGAGGATGCGGCTCGCCATGCGATCGGGGTGGAAGGGCTCGAACTCGTCGAGCTTCTCGCCCGTTCCGGCGAACAGGATGGGCTTGCCGACCACCTCTTTGACCGACAGCGCGGCGCCGCCGCGCGCGTCTCCGTCGATCTTGGTGAGGACCACGCCGTCGAGACCGACCGCTTCGTTGAAGGCCTCCGCGACGTTCACCGCTTCCTGGCCGGTCATCGCGTCGACGACGAGCAGCGTGTTCTGCGGTTCGATCGCGGCGTCGATCGCGCGCAGCTCGTCCATCAGCTCGGCGTCGATCTGCAACCGGCCCGCGGTGTCGACAACGACGATGTTGCGACCGAGCCGCTGCGCTTCCGCGATCGCACCGCGCGCGACTGTGACGGGATCGGACGGCTCGCTGTAGAACGGAACGTCGACGCGTCCCGCGAGCACGCGCAGCTGTTCGACCGCCGCGGGGCGTTGCAGGTCGGCCCCGACCAGCAGCGGCTGCAGGCCCTGCGACTTCAAGAGGCGCGCGAGCTTGCCCGCGGCGGTGGTCTTGCCGGAGCCCTGTAGCCCGGCGAGCATCACGATCGTCGGCGGCTTGGGGCTCATCGTGAGCTTGCCCGTGGTGCCGCCGAGCGTCGCGACCAGCTCGTCGTGCACGATCTTGATGAACTGCTGTCCGGGGTCGAGGGCCTTCGACAGCTCGGTACCGATCGCGCGCTCCTTCACGCGCCCGATGAACGCCTTGACGACGCGGACGTTCACGTCGGCCTCGAGCAACGCGAGGCGGATCTCGCGCGAGATCTCGTCGATGTCGCGTTCGGAGAGGCGGCCGCGGTTGCGAATCCGGGAGAAGATGCCGTCGAGGCGGTCGCTCAGGGCGTCGAACATGGAAGCTCGATGGTAGCGGTGCGGCCCGCCGCCCCGGGGCTCAGTCGTCGGCCGAGAACAACGCCGCCGCGAACTCCTTCGGATCGAACTCGATGAGATCGCCGACGCCCTCCCCCACCCCGACCACCTTCACGGGGATGTCGAGCTCGGACTGGATCGCGAGCACGATCCCGCCTTTCGCCGTGCCGTCGAGCTTGGTGAGCACGATGCCGGTGACGTCGACCGCCTCGGCGAACTGCTTGGCCTGCACGAGGCCGTTCTGGCCGGTCGAGGCGTCGATGACGAGCAGCACTTCCTTGCAGGCGCCGGGCGTGCGGTCGACGATGCGGCGCAACTTCTTCAGCTCCTCCATCAGGTTGACCTTGGTGTGCAGCCGCCCGGCGGTGTCGACGAGCACGAGGTCGGCGCCCCGGCTCGTCGCCGCGGCCATCGCGTCGAACACGACCGAGCCCGGGTCGGCGCCTTCCTGGCTGCGCACGATCTCGCCGCCCGTGCGCTGCGCCCACAGCTCGAGCTGATCGGCCGCGGCGGCGCGGAATGTGTCGCCGGCCGCGAGCACGACGCGGTGACCCGCGGCGACCTGCTGGGACGCAAGCTTGCCGATCGTCGTCGTCTTGCCCACGCCGTTCACGCCGACGAACATCCACACGTTCGGCGCACCCGCGTCGAGGTGCAACGAGCGATCGGCGGCGTCACCGTCGAGCAGGGCGACCACCTCGTCGCGCACGAGCGCGATCAGCTCGTCCGGCTCGGTGACGCTCACCTCCTTCGCGCGGGTGCGCACTGCGTCGAGCAAACGCGTGGTGGTCGTCATGCCGACGTCGGCGAGCAACAGCGCCTCTTCGAGCTCGTCCCACGTCTCGTCGTCGACCTTGCGGCCGCGCATCCGGCCGAACGCGCCGGCGAAC
>DATMUX010000237.1:0-7473 GCA_035563695.1 Acidimicrobiia bacterium | reverse complement strand
CCCGCCGCAAGCTCGGCTTGCCGAAGAACTTCTGAGCAACCCCGTGCTCGACGGCATCACCGTGCTCGATCTCGCGTCGGTCGGCCCGGCGGCGCGCGCGTCGCGCTGGCTGGCCGACTACGGCGCGACGGTCGTGAAGGTGGGCCCGACACCGAGTCACGGAGGCGTGCAGATCACTCCGCCGTTCTACGCCTACGGCGGCCACCGCGCGATGAAGCGGGCGCTGTTCGATCTCAAGGCCGCCACGGGCCGGGCCGCGTTCTTGCGACTGGCCGCCCGCGCCGACGTGATCATCGAGAGCTTCCGGCCGGGCGCGGTCGCCAAGCTCGGGATCGGCTACGACGATGTGCGCGCCGTGAACCCGCGCATCGTCTACTGCTCCACGAGCGGCTACGGCCAGGACGGCCCGTACGCGCAATGGGCCGGCCACGACCTCAACTATCTCGGGCTCGGTGGCTACCTCGACTGTTCCGCTCGCGACGCGCACGACGCGCCCGCGCTGCCCGGCGCGACCATCGCCGACGGCGCGGGCGGCGGCCTGCACGCAGTCACCGCGATCCTGGCCGCCCTCGTGCGCCGGGCCACGACCGGTGAGGGCGCGTACCTCGACGTCGCCGTCGTCGACGGCGTGGTCGCCCTGATGTCGCTGTTCGTCGATGAGTTCCTCGCGACGGAGCGAGTTCCCGGTCCCCGCCACGATCTCCTCACGGGCCGCTTCGCGTGCTACGACGTGTACCGCTGCGCCGACGGCCGGTTCGTGTCGGTCGCGGCGATCGAGCCGAGGTTCTACGCCAACCTGTGTCAGGGGCTCGGCTGCGAGCAGTGGATCGACCACCAGAACGACGACGCGGCGCAGGACGCCATCCGCGCCGACTTCGCCGCCGCGTTCGCACGGCGGACGCGCGACGAGTGGGTCACCGAGCTCGCGCCCGCCGACACCTGCGTCGCCCCCGTGTATTCCGTCCCCGAGCTCGTGCGCGATCCGCACCTGCGCGCCCGGCACGACTTCGTGACGGCCACGCGCCCCACCGGCGGCGGCGACCCGTTCGAGCAGGTCGGGTACGTGCTCGCAGGCATGGATCGCGCGCCCGAGCGCGCACCGGCGGCGCGCGACATGACGGTCACCGACACGCGCGAGCTGCTGCACGCGGCGGGGTGCACCGACGCCGAGCTCGAATCGTTGCTCACCGAAGGAGTCGTCGCGTGAGTCAGACCACAGTACCGGCCGACGTCGAGGAGCTCATCGGCGTCGCGCAGTACGAAGAGCCCGGAGAGTTCCCGGTGGAGCGCGGTTACATCTGGACGAGCTGCTCGTCGGTCGAGAACGGCAACCCGCTGTTCTGGGACGACGGCGTCGCCGCGGAGATCACCGGCGGTCCGATCGCGCCGCCGACCATGCTGTCGGTCTGGTTCCGCCCGCACCACTGGGCGCCCGGGCGCAGCGAGCCGGCGCTGCCGCTGCAGGTGCACTTCGACCTGAAGGCACGCTTCGATCTGCCGGAAGCGGTGATGACCGACAACACGATCACGTTCTACGAGCCGGTGCGGCCGGGCGACGTGCTGCGCACGCGCCAAGTGCTGCGGTCGGTGAGTGAGCCGAAGACGACCAGGCTCGGCACGGGACGCTTCTGGGTCATCGACGTCGAGTACTTCAACCAGCGCGACGAGCTGGTCGGCGTCGAGTCGTACACCGGCTTCGGCTACCGCAGAGGTGACTCATGACCGAGAGCCTCACGCTCGGCAAGGTCCACGAGGGCGATGCGCTCCCCGAGCTGCACTACGACGTGACCGCCACGACCGTCGTGCTCGGTGCGCTCGCGAGCCGCGACTGGCGCCCGATGCACCACGACCACGACTTCGCGGTCAACCGCAACGGGACGCGCGACATCTTCTTGAACACCCCGAACCAGGCGGCCTGGTTCGAGCGGTTCATCACCGACTGGTCCGGGCCGAAGGGCCGGCTCGGGCGCATGACGTTCCGCATGAAGGGTTCGGTGTTCCCCGGCGACACGATGGTGTTGCGCGCGCGCGTCGAGAACGTCGCGACCGACGACACCGGCTGCGGGTGGGCGACGCTGGCCGTCACACTCGCCGTCGACGGTGATACCAAGACCGACTGCACGGCGCGCATTGCGCTGCCCGTCGACGACGACGACAACCCGTGGACGCGCCGCGGCGACCGCTGGAAACCGTAGAGGAGCTCGCTCTCATGGACCTGGACTTCACTCCCGAGCAGGACATGCTGCGCGACATGGTGCGCGGCGTGTGCACATCGCTCGCATCGCTCGACACGGTGCGCACGCTCGAGGACGACCCGACCGGCTACCCGGTCGACTTCTGGAAGCAGCTCGCGGATCTCGATCTCATCGGTCTGATGCTGCCCGCGAAGTACGGCGGGTCGGAGATGACGGCGCTCGAGGGCGTCGTCGTTTACGAGGAGCTCGGGCGCGCGCTCGCCCCGTCGCCCCATTTCGTGAGCGGCGTGATGAGCGCGGGCGTGCTCGTGCGAGCCGGCACCGACGCGCAGCGCACGGACTGGCTGCCGCGTATCGTCACGGGCGACGCGATCGTCACGCCGGCCTGGCTGGAGCCGCGCCGGGGCTTCGGTCAGCCCGGGGTCCGGCTGCGCGCCCGGGCGCAGGGCGACGGCTACGTGCTCGACGGCACCAAGTGGCACGTCGCGTTCGCGCGCGCGGCGACGCGGCTGCTCGTGCTCGCCCGCACCGACGACGGTGCCGTCGACGCGTTCCTCGTCGATCCCGACGCCGAGGGAATCGCGATGCACCAGCAGCCGACCGTCGGGTCCGACGCGCAGTACGAGATCGAGTTCACCGAGGTCGCGGTGCCCGCGAGTTCCCGGGTCGGCGAGGGCGGGGCCGGCTGGCGTGCCTGGCACGAGACGTCACTGCTCGGCATGATCCTGCTCGGCGCGCAGGCGATGGGCGGCGCGCAGGCCGCGCTGGGCGTGACCGTGCAGTACGCGAAGGATCGCCAGCAGTTCGACAAGCCGCTGGGCGCGTTCCAGGCGATCGCGCACTACCTGTCGGACGCGTCGACGACGGTCGACGGTGGCACGATCCTGGTACACGAAGCCGCGTGGGCCGCGGCAACGGGTCGCGCGATCGACCGGCTCGCACCGATGGCGAAGCTGTTCGCGTGTGACACCTACCGCGATGTCACCGCGATGGCGCAGCAGGTGTTCGGCGGCGTCGGCTTCACCGTGGAGTACGACATCCAGCTCTACTTCCGGCGGGCCAAGCAGCTGCAGATCTCGTGGTGGGACGCGCGCTACCTGGAGGACCTCGTGGCCGCGGCGGTGCTCGACGTGACCGACGCGCCCCCCGTGCGCCACTGAGCCACGCAACTGAGCCCCGCGCCACTGCGCCACGCGGCGCGTCAGCGCCCCGGCTCGGCGTGCCAGGCCGTCAGGTCGTCGGCGGGAAGCCGGCCGGCCTGTTCGGGCGGCAGGGGCCGGCCCAAGAGATAGCCCTGCGCGAAGTCGCACCCGAGCGTGCGCAGCGCCTTCAGTTGATCGGGCGTCTCGAGGCCTTCGGCAACCGCGGTGAGGCCGAGCGCATGCGCGAGCGTGATGACCGCCTGCACGATCGAGCTGTCGTCGTCGCGTACGCCGAGACCGGCGACGAAGCTGCGGTCGATCTTGAGCGACTCGACCGGGAAGCGTTTAAGCAGGCTGAGTGACGAGTACCCCGTGCCGAAGTCGTCGATGCTGAGCCGCACGCCCTTGGCTCGCAGGGTGTCGAGGGTCCGGGTCGCCTGATCGCCGTCGCGCACGAGGCTGTGCTCGGTGATCTCGAGACACAACGCCGACGCGTCGATACCGGTACGGTCCATAATGCGCCCGATCCGGTTCGCCAGCGCGGGGTCATCGAGCTGGCGCGCCGAGAGGTTCACGTGCACGGTGAGCGGGCTGCGACCGCGGTCGCGTGGCGCATCCCATGCGACGAGCTGCCGGCACGCCGTCTCGAGCACCCAGTCCCCCATGGGCACGATGAGACCGGACTCCTCGGCGATGCCGATGAAGTCGTTCGGCGGCACGAGCCCGCGCTCGGGATGTTGCCACCGCAGCAACGCCTCGAAGCCGATCACGAGCCCGGTGTCGAGGTCGACGATCGGCTGGTAGTACAGCAGGAGCTCGCGCCGTTGCAGCGCCCGGCGCAGCTCGCTCTCGATCTTCAGGATCTCGGCGGGAGATCCGGCCGCGCGCGTGTCGTACGTCGCGAAACAGGCGCGGCCGCGGCTCTTCGCGCGATACATCGCCGCGTCGGCGTTCCGTAGGAGGGTCTCCGGTGTGTCGTTCTCGGCGTTCGACAGTGCGATGCCGATGCTGGCGGTCACGAACACCTCGCGGCCGCCCACGTCGATCGGATCGGCGAGGCACTTGAGGAGCCGGCGCGCCACCGCGATCGCCGCCTTGGGGTGATCGACCTCGCGGCACAGCACGACGAACTCGTCACCGCCGACGTGGGCAACGGTGTCGGAGGGGCGCAGCTGGGACGATAACCGTTGTGCGACGGTCGCGATCGCCTCGTCGCCGCGAGAACGGCCGTACGCATCGTTGATGCGCTTGAAGTGATCGAGGTCGACGAACAGGATGCCGACGCGATCGTCTCGAAGCCGCGACTCGTCGAGAGCCGCCGCGATCGTCTTCACCAGCCCGGCCCGGTTGAGCAGTTGTGTCAGCTCATCGTGTGTCGCCTCGTAGTCGAGTCGCAATTGCAGCGTCTTCGCCATCGTGATGTCCTCGATCTGCCCGATCGAGTACGACGGCCGGCCGTCCTGGTCGCGCACCAGCGCTACGTGCAGCGATGCCCACACCGTCCGGCCGTCCGGCCGGAGGTAACGCTTCTCGCACGCGAAGCGCTCGATCTCGCCGGCGAACAGCTGCTCCATCAGTCGTCGGCCCGTGGCGCGATCGTCGGGATGCGTGAGCTCCAGCACCGACATGCCGGCAAGCTCGTCGCGGTCGCGCCCGAGCAAGGTCGCGTACTCGCGGTTCACGCTCCGGATGCTGCCGTCGGGATCGATGAGCGCCATGCCGATCGGGGCGTCGTCGAACGCGTGCTGGAACGCGCTCTGGGCCTCCTCCGCGGCCGCCTCGGCCCGCCGCTGCTCGGAGACGTCGCGAATCGACGCCGTGTACAGGGTGCCGTCGCCCGTCTCGATGCTCGAGATCCCGACCTCGGCGATGAACCGCTCGCCGGTCCCGCGGCTCAGCACGACCTCGGTGCGGCGCCCGTCGTCGGAGACGGCGTTGGCCAGCACCGTGCGCGACACGCTCGGGACGAGCATGTGATACGGGCGGCCCAGCACGTCGTGGCGCGACACACCGAACATCGCCTCGGCGGTCCGGTTGAAGCTGCAGATGACGTCGTCGTCGTCGACGGTCAGGATGGCGTCGCCCGCCGTCTCGACGATGGCCCGGCTGCGCTGCTCGGAATAGCGCAGCGCTTCGGCGGCGGTGCGCTCGGCGGTGATGTCGAACGTCATCACCGCGACCGCGTCGTCGTCGACCGGGACCACCAGGACCCGGCGCCATCCCTCGGTGCCGTCCGGGAGGCTCAACAGCGTCTCGTGCTCCTGAGCCGCGCGCTTGTCGAGCGCCCGATCGAAGACTGGTCGCAGTTGGGATTGATCGGCGTACTGCTCGAGATCCGACAAGAGCTTGCCGACGGGGTTGCCGCACACCGCCTCGTAGCGCGACACGAGGAGGCTGTTCGCCTCGACCATCTGCCAGTCGACGACGTCATCGGTCGCGACTCGCCGGAGCACGCTGAACGCGCCGGTCAGGCCGTCCATCGCCCGCCGGTAGTGCGCGAGCGATCGCGACGTCATCGTCTCGGGAGAGGACGACACCTCCGTGCCGTGCTTGCGCGCGAACATCGCGGCGTCCGCTTCGCGCAGGAGATCGTCGGGCGACCGGCTGCCGTCGCGATCGTCGACGACGCCGACGCTGGCGGTCACGGTCCACGGCGCGATCAACGGCCACGCGCCGGCGAGCACGCCGCGGATGCGTTCCACGAGCATGTCCGTGTTGACGCTCGGGTTCGGCGTGCGGAACAGGATGACGAATTCGTCGCCGCCGAATCGGCCCACCACGTCGTCGGCGCGCGTCACGCGCCGGAGTCGCTGCGCGACCTCGACCAGGATCTCGTCGCCCACATGATGGCCGAACGTGTCGTTCACGTCCTTGAACCCGTTGAGATCGACGAACGCGAGCAGCACGCGTTCGCGTGCCTGCACGCACTCGTCGAGCCGGGAGGCGAACGCGCGGCGATTCAGCAGCCCGGTCAGCGGATCGACCGTTGCCTGCTCGGCGAGCTCGCTCTCGCGACTGCGCACCTGGCTCATCGCCCATGCGACGGTCTCGGCGACGACGGTCGCGATCGCGATCACGAGGATCGACGCGGCGACGCCCACCTGGCTGCCGGGAACGGCCATGGCCGCGAGGACGCTCGCCGCGACGAGGAGCGGCGCGAACGCGGCGCTCACCCCGCGCGGTGAGGTCAAGCCGAGCCACGCCAGCACCATCATCATGAACACGGGGAGGACGACCGCCGCCTGACTCGTCACGGCGTACTGGCCGGTCGTCGCCGTGAGCTCGAGCAGGAGGGTGCCCCACAGCGCGACCACGACCCGGGCGCGCAACGAGAAGCCGCGCGACGACATCTGCCACACCACGACCGCCGACGCGACGCTGATGATGCTGCACACCCGCAGGAGATTCGTGTGGACTCCCGCCGCGCCGAGATCGTCCGGGGCGATCGAGTTCGCGAGCCCGACGAGCCCCGCCCCGACCAGGAGCGCGGCCGCGGTCCAGCCCGCGAGACGAGCATCGGCCACACGACTCACGGTGACTCCCTCGACGGCGCCCGCCGGCCTCTTGAATGCCGGCGGCGGCGAGTGACGAGGACCACCGACCGAGCTGCGCGAACGGGACCATTCGGACCGGGTGTCCGGACGGGGCCGGCCGGGGAGAACCGCCCGAGTGTCACACCCCGCGGGTACCGTCCGAATCGTGGACGGCACGCCCGCACCCTTCGAGCCCGCGGAACCCGTCGGGCGGGTCCTCGGCACCGACGACGCGACCCCCCTGTCGTTCTGGGTGGCCGTCGCTCCGGGCCAGTACCTGCAGCTCGACGACGTCGTGGTCTGCGAACGCGCCGTCCCGGGTCACGAGGAGCCCGTCCGGCTCTCGGGCATCGTCACGCAGGTCCGCGCCCGCCACGAAGGGGCGCGCTTCGACTCCGACGTGTTCCTGATCGAGCAGGGCATGCTGCCGGCCGAGCCGGTCGAGGCGGCCGAGGTCGCCACCACCCGGGTCGAGCCCGAGGTGTTCGTCCCCCCCACCCCCGGCACGGCCGCGCACCGGGCGACGGGCGAGGCGCGCGAGCACGCACTGTTCTTCGATCAGATGCGCGCCAAGCTGCCGATCGGGCTCGGCCGCGACGGCAA
>DATMUX010000236.1:0-2126 GCA_035563695.1 Acidimicrobiia bacterium | reverse complement strand
TCGGGCGACCGCGGTGCGGCGCGGCATCGGCTCGGACTCGGTGCTTCACGCGTGTTGTTGTTCGTCGGGCGAATCCAACCGTTGAAGGGCGTCGATCTCGCGGTGCGCTGCCTCGCGGCGCTCGACGATCCGAAGGCCGTGCTCGTGATCGTGGGTGGTCCGAGTGGTGCCGACGGCCCGAGCGAGCTGGCGCGGGTGCAGGCGCTCGCCGCCGATCTGCGGGTCGGCTCGCAGATCCGGTGGGTGGCGCCGCAACGTCACGAGCGCCTCGCCGACTACTACCGGGCGGCCGACGTGTGCATCGTGCCGTCCCGATCGGAGTCGTTCGGGCTCGTCGCGCTGGAGGCAGCCGCGTGCGGAACGCCGGTCGTGGCGGCGGCGGTAGGCGGTCTGCAGTCGCTCGTCGACCACGAAACGACGGGCTTTCTCGTCGAGGGCCGCAACGCCGCCGACTACGCGACGCCTGTCGAGCGGTTGCTCCGCGACTCCGCCCTCGCGGCCGAGATGGGCGCGGTTGCCGCGGCGCGATCGTTTCGCTACTCGTGGAGCATGACCGCGGCGAAGCTGCGGCGGCTCTACGGTGATCTCGTGTCACGCGCCCTCGTACGCTGCGAATGAGCGTGTGAACGAAGACGACGATCGCCCACTCGACCCGGATGCGTGGCGCGCCAAGCACGACCTGATCGCTGCGCAACTCGAGGGCGACGTCGCGCGCCAGCCGTGGGTGCAGGCGGTCGAGTACGACCCGGAGATCCCGCGGTGGTACGTGCGCTTCGGTTGCGACGGGCGCGACGCGGCGACGATCTACTTCGATCTGCACCAGCGCACGCTGCGCTACGAGGTGTACTTCATGCCCGACCCTCCCGCGCACCACGTCGAGCTGTACCGATTCCTGTTGCGGCGCAATCACGACTCCTACGGCGCGCACTTCTCGATCGGTCCCGACGGCGACCTCTACGTCGTCGGGCGCGTGCTGCTCGAGCACCTCGATCGCGTCGAGCTCGATCGCATCATCGGTGTGTGTTACGAGCTGGTCGAACGCTGGTTCCAGCCCGCGATCCGGATGGGTTTCGCACCGCGCTGAGATCACGTAAAATTGTCTCAGACAGTCTTGTAGTGCGCCATGTCCGCGTGCTACGGTGCGATCTGTCGACGGGCCCGAGGTGCGGGAGGTCGGCCCCGTTCGGGGAAGTGCGGGGCTGTTCCGAAGGTTCCTCGGGCCCGAGCGCGCGCCCGCGCGGTCAGCCGGGATGGCGGCGACGTTCACGAACGTGCCCTCCACGGTGTCGCCGACTGCCTTGACCCGAGCGCGAGTTGCGATCGTTCGCTCGGAACCGGTCGTCATCAGCGAAACCGCGGCGATGCTGATCGGCCCGGCGCGCCCGGGTGGCCGATTACCCTCGTGCGGATGGCACGTGTCGCGCTGCTCGGCGGCGGGAAGATGGGTTCGGCCCTGATCGGCGGCTTGCTCGCCGGCGGCTGGGAGGCCGACGATCTCTCGGTCGCCGAGATCGACGGGGAGCGCCGGATCGCGCTGGAACAGGAGTTCCCCAAGGTCCGCGTCGTGCCGAGCGCGGCGTGGGCCGTAGCCGACGCCGATGTGGTGGTCGTCGCGGTGAAGCCCGGGGACGTGCCCGCCACGCTGGAGACCGCAGGGGCCGCGCTCGGGGAGAGCACGCTCGTCGTGTCGATCGCGGCCGGTGTCACGATCGCGACGATCGAAGGCCTCGTCGGTGATCGCCCGGTCGTGCGCGCGATGCCGAACACCCCCGCGCTCGTCGGCGCCGGCGTCTCGGCGATCGCACCCGGTACGCATGCCACGGCTGAGCACCTCGACATCGCGGAACGATTGCTCGGCGCCGTCGGTCGCGTCGTGCGCGTGGCAGAGCCGGCCCTCGACGCGGTGACGGGATTGTCGGGATCCGGACCGGCCTACGTGTTCTTGCTGGCCGAGGCCATGATCGAGGCGGGTGTGTTCGTCGGGATCACCCGCGACATCGCGACCGAGCTCGTCGTGCAGACCTTGCTGGGCTCGGCCATGCTGCTCGCGCGCGACGACGACGCGAGCCCGGAAGCGCTGCGCGCGGCAGTCACGTCGCCCGGCGGTACGACGGCGGCGGGACTGC
>DATMUX010000235.1:0-5692 GCA_035563695.1 Acidimicrobiia bacterium | reverse complement strand
ACCCACTCGGGTGGAACCTTGGAGAAGTAGTCGTCCATCGCGTAGACGAACCAGCAGACACCCGCGGCGGCGAAACGTCGCTGGAGTGCGCGCGCCAGTGTGGTCTTGCCGGAACTCGATGGCCCGTTCAGGACGATGACTGATCCCATGGTCACACGCGCTCCCAGCCTCTCTACGGTGCAGACAAGCTAGAGGTCAGTTCGTGCGACGCGTGACCCACCAGTAACAGGCGCCGACGGCCGCGAGGGCGAGCGCGACGAAGATGCCGGTCTCGAGCCACTGGAAGGTCCAGTACCGGTTCGCGGGCTGGTAGGTGACGAGGACGCGGAAGGTCTCCGCGACCTGCGCGAGGCATGCTCGGCCGGGTCCCGCGGCGGTACCGCGGACCATGCCGGGGCCGGTTGGTGACGGTGGCGGCTGGAGGTTGACGTTGGGGCAGTGTTGGTGAAAGAACGCAGCCATTTGACCGGAGCTCACCTGATGTCCGGCACCGTCGATGAGGTGGCTGGACAGGGCCCAGGAGTTCGGCGGTCCGTCCCCTTGCGCGAAGACGCGCAACGGGCCGCCGTTGCTGAACCCCAAACCGAGATGCACCGGCGCGTCCGGCCCTGCGCCCTGCAGTGACAGCGTTTCGTGAATCGGTGTCAACAGGTGTGGCCGGATCCACGCCGACATGGCGACGCGCGCGAAGACGAACACGCCCAGCGTCGCGGCCATTGCGGGCACGGTCCGGCGCGCGATCGCACCGATGAGCGCACCCGATGCGAACGCAAACAACGCATACGCGACGGGAGCGATGTCGCGCCGGTCGAACACCGCGTAAGCGGTTGTGCCGAGTTTGTCGTGGGCCCGGTACCACCAAGTGATGGTCAGGGTGAGCACGCCGGCAACGGTCAGCGTCGCGAGTCCACCGACAGCAAGCTTCGTGAGCAGCCACCGCGGCCGGGTCACACCCTGAGTCCAGGCGAGCCGGTACGTGCCGCTCTCGAACTCCCGGGCGAGCAGCGGCGCGCCCCAGAAGATGCCGAGCAACACGGGAACAGCCCGCGCCAGGATCTCCAGCGCTTGCTGCATGAACGTGTCGTGCGAAAGGAACTGACCAATCGCGAGGTCGCAGCCGCTGGAACAGTGCGCGACGAGGCTGCTGTAGAGATGCGAGAGCTGCACGCCGGTAATGGCCGCCGCGACGGCCACCGTGGCCAGGAGCGCCGCCGCGATCAGCGTTTGGGTGCGAGACTGCAGCCAGGCGAACCTTGTCATCGAGCCACCACCAGACCACACTCTGGCGACTTGGCGGCGGCGTCCCGTGCCTGACGCATGTACGCCAGGACGAGGTCGTCGAGGGTCACCGAACTGACGGCCCACGACGGGTCGAGAATCGGATCCTGAGTGCGAACGAGCAGCGTGCTCTGCTTCTCCGCATGGCTTTCCTCGATCACCAACTGATTCGCCGGTATCCGTAGCGGATCTCGGCGTGACCCCGTAAGCCGGTGGTGACACGCGAGCAGCTCGTCGACCTCGCCGATCAGCGCAACCTGTCCCGCTACCAGCACCACCAAGTAGTCGCAGACCCGCTCGAGATCGGCGATCAAATGCGACGACAACACGACGCTGACGCCACGAACCGCCACGACTTCCATCAGCGTCTGCAAGAACTCCCGGCGAGCGAGCGGGTCGAGGGCCGCCACCGGTTCGTCGAGCATTAACAGCTCGGGCCGTTTCGCGACCGCGAGCGTCAACGCCAGCTGCGCGCGCTGCCCGCCGGACAACGTGCCCGCTCGTTGATTCAGGTCCAGGCCGAGCTGGTCGATGCGGCTTGCGGCAAAGTCGGAATCCCACGTCAGGTTCAGCCACTGACCCATTTGCAGATGCTGACCGACTGTCAACCGTGCATAGGTCGGGCTGTCCT
The DNA here is from genome assembly GCA_035563695.1 of Acidimicrobiia bacterium. Taxonomy (GTDB): domain Bacteria; phylum Actinomycetota; class Acidimicrobiia; order IMCC26256; family PALSA-610; genus DATMUX01. Next base: position 3,783 of record DATMUX010000235.1, on the reverse strand, counting down.
GCGCAAGGAAACCGACCCGCGCGAGCTGCGCAGAACCGGACCCGGGATCACCCCCGAGCACGGAGATGGTGCCGGCACTCGGCCGCAAGAGACCGACCGCGAGATGCATCAACGTGCTCTTCCCCGCACCGTTCGGACCGACCAAACCCACCACCCGCCCACGCGGTACCGACAATGTGCAATCGGTCAGTGCCCATCGGCGGCCGTAGCGCTTGCCGAGAGCCGAAGTCTCGACCGCGGCTGTCATGCCACGCCCTCGTCGGCGCAGAAATCGCGGACCGCGGTGCGGTAGATCGCCTCGATCTCCTCGGCGCTCAATCCCGCGTCACGCGCCGACCGCAACCACGCGTGCAACGACTTGCGGAACTTCGCTTGCGCGGCCGGGTCGGTCCGCGGGAGCCGTCCCACTACGAACGTGCCGAGACCGGGCCGCGCTCGGACCAGGCCCTCCCGCTCGAGATCCCGGTACGCCTTCAACACCGTGTTCGGGTTGATCGCGAGCGCCGATACGACCTGCTGTGCGGTCGGCAGCCGATCACCCGGCTCGAGCAGCCCGAGCTGCAGCGCCTGGTGCACCTGCTGCACGAGCTGCACGTACGTCGGCACACCCGACGCCGGCTCCAAATGGAAGTCGATCATCGCACCATTCCACTATTCACGTAGTGAAACAGTGCTACAGCGCGGCCCCGTTGTCAAGCCGCGGCCCTTCCATCACCGCGTCCTGTTGACGACCTGATCTCGGTGGTCAGGGTCCGGGCGCGCGATTCTGCGGGAATGCACGTGGAGCCGGCGCCGACGCCTTGGGAGTTCCCCGACGCGGCCGCCGCCGGTCCCGACGACGTCGTGGCGGTGGGGGGCGACCTCGAACCCGGAACGCTGCTCGCGGCCTACCGGCGGGGACTGTTCCCCATGCGGCTCGGGCGCAGGCTGGCGTGGTGGTCGCCCGATCCCCGGGGCGTGATCCCGCTCGACGGATTCCACTGCAGCCGGTCGCTGCGCCGCTCGATCCGGCGCTTCGAGGTGCGGATCGACACCGCGTTCGTCGACGTGATGCGCGCGTGCGCCGACCGTCGCCGCCCGCACGGCTGGATCGACGACTCGTTCGTCGTTGCGTACGCGCGCTTGCACGATCTCGGCTGGGCGCACAGCGTCGAGACGTGGCGGGCGGGGGAGTTGGTCGGGGGACTGTACGGCGTCCGCGTCGGTCGTTTCTTCGCGGGCGAGTCCATGTTCCATCGGGTGACCGATGCGTCGAAGGCCGCGTGCTGGGCGACGACCGAGCTGCTCCGGCTCGACGGCGCGCAACTGTTCGACGTGCAGTGGACGACGCCCCACCTCCAGTCGCTGGGCGCGGTCAACGTCTCGCGCGCCGGCTACCTGGTCGCGCTAGCGTCGGCGATCGTGGAACCGGTGCAGATCTTTCACAATCCGTCGTGCAGCAAGTCGCGCGGCGCGCTGCAGATCCTGGAGGAGCGCGGCGTCGACGCGAACGTCGTGCGCTATCTCGAGACGCCACCCGATCGTGCGACCCTCGAGCGCATCCTCGACGCGATCGACGACGACGCCTCCACGCTGGTGCGCACCGACGACGACAAGTTCAAGGACGCCGGGTTGTCGAAGGCCGACGTGCAGACGCGCGCGCAGGTGATCGACGTGTTGCTCGCGCATCCCGAGGTGATGCAGCGGCCGGTCGTATTCGTCGGCGATCGGGCCGTGATCGCCCGCCCTTCGGAGCGCGTGCTCGAGCTGCTTTCGTGACTGACCAGGGGTTACGCTGCCGCGTATGACGATGCCGACAGCCGAAGAGGTACGCGCCGAGGTCAAGGCGTGGTTGGAGGACAACTGGGACCCCGACCTCACCGTCGCGCAGTGGTGGAACGTCCTGGCGCGCTCCGGATACGCGGCGCCGACCTTCCCGACCGAGTGCTGGGGCAAGGGCTGGACCCGCGACCTCGCCATGGCCGTCAACGAGACGATCGCGCAGTGCGGTGCGGTCGGGCCGCCCGCGGGGCTCGGCTACCTGCTCGCCGCGCCGACGATCGTGGCGCACGGTAACGAGCGCCAGCACCGGAACGACTTGCTGCGGATCCTGAACGGCCAGGACGCGTGGTGCCAGCTGTTCTCGGAGCCGGGTGCCGGGTCCGACCTCGCCAGCCTGGGCACGAAGGCGGTCAAGGACGGCGACGAGTGGATCATCACCGGCCAGAAGGTCTGGACGTCGACCGCGCAGCTCTCCAACAAGGGCATGCTGCTCGCGCGCACCGATCCCGATCTCCCGAAGCACACGGGCATCACGTACTTCGAGTTCGACATGCGGCAGCCCGGCGTGGAGATCCGCCCGCTGCGCGAGATGACCGGGCGCGCGCTGTTCAACGAGGTGTTCATCGACGGCGCGCGCGTGCACGACGACGACATCATCGGCCGCGTCAACAACGGCTGGGCCGCGGCCAACACCACGCTCATGGCCGAACGTGCGGGGCTTGGCACCGGCGGCTCGGGCGGAGCGGGCAACGCGTTCCCCGGCCCGCTCGCGCGCCAGCTCGACGACCGCGTCGGTGATCACGTCGGCCAGGTGCGCACGGGCGGCACCGGTGGCGGTGGTGTGGCCGCCGCGCAACGGTTGGTGAAGCTCGCGCAGGAACTCGGCCGTAATGCCGATCCGAACGTGCGCCAGAAGCTCGCGAAGCTGTACACGCTGCAGCAGCTCGGCCGGTTCTCGACGCTGCGCGCCAAGTCGCCGAGCCAGCGCACCGGCGGTGAGCCCAACATCGCGAAGCTCATGATGAGCGACCTGCTCCGGCTGCAGCGCGAGTTGGGCAATGAGATCATCGGCGCGCACGGCATGATCATGGGTGCCGACACGCCCGGCGGGGGCTTCGTGCAGGAGGTCACGCTGTTCTCGCCCGGCCCGTCGATCTACGGCGGTACGGATCAGGTGCAGCGCAACATCCTCGGCGAGCGGGTGCTCGGTCTGCCCAAGGAACCCGGGCCCGACAAGAACACGCCGTTCCGCGAACTGCTCGTCAATCGTTAGCGTTCGTGCCGCCTCACGGCGGGCACTGCACACCGGCGAGCGACACCTGGTTGCAGAACGTCGCGCGCGTCAGCTTCCACGTCCCGTCGGTGAGCACCGCCTCGCCGAAGCGCTGGGAGAACGACGAGTAGTTCGGGATGTTGATCGTGAACTCCAGCGCGGCCTTCGTGGCCGAGAGGAACACGAGCCCGTCGAGCTTCGAGACCCGCGCCGCCGCAACCTCGTTCTTGAACGAGCTGGAGCGCAGTTGCTTCAGTACATCGGCAAAGCCGTGCGAGTCGTCGTACAGCGCGAACACCTGCGCGTCGCTCAGACTCCTGTCGGAGAACGCGCTCACCACCAGGTTGTTGATCGTCGTGCGGGCCGAGGCGGGGTCGGCGGGCTGGGTCGGGCCCGGAGGCGGCAGCTGCTGCGGCGCGTTGCACTGCGCCGGGTCGATGCGCGCTGAGCTTCCCGGCGCGGTGATCGGGGCGCTCCCGAGCGGCGTACCGGACCCATCGAACGCCTCGACGGTGATCGTGCCGGTGGTCGACGCCGCGGGCCGGCTCAGCACGGCGACGCCGTCGACCGGGGTCATCTCGTCGTGGGTGCCGTCGGGGAACGTCGCGCGCACCCGCGCGGCACCGGGCGGCGCCTGCGCGACGATGATCCAGGTGGGGTCGTGCTCGGCGACGCCGACGATCGTGGCGTCACCGCCGACGGGACCTTCACGCCGCTGCGCGTAGAGCGAACCGGCGGCGATGCCGACC
>DATMUX010000234.1:0-3917 GCA_035563695.1 Acidimicrobiia bacterium | reverse complement strand
CGTGAGCAACCCGACGTCGAACAAGGTCGCCAGGTGCGCTTTCAGCTCGCGGTCGAGATCGGTGAGCGCGGGATCGGTGCGGTCGAGGCGGAGCCCGTCGGCGCGCAGGTCGACGAGGAACTTGACGCCGCCGTCGAGCCCCGTGAAGAGACGCAGCAGGTGGTCGGCCTTGGGCGCGAGCGCGTCCCGCAGGCGGCGTTCCGCGGCGCGCCGGTCGTCGGCGTCGGCGAGCCTCAGCACGCGCACCGCGTCGTCGACCGCGGCCGGATCGGTCCAGAACTCGCGGGCGAGCATGCGCAGGAAGTTGCGGCGGCCTTCGTCGGAGAGCGTGAGGTAGGCGTCGGCGACGGCCGCGGCCTCGGCCCGTTGGGTCATCGTGTCGTGCAGACGGAACAGATCCGCCACGACGGCGCGCACCCGGTCGACGTCGCGTTCGGGGAGAGCGGGCGCGACGTCGAGGGCGACCTGCCCGGGAGTGCGCCGGACGCCCCGCCGGCGCAGGCGGTCGAGGAAACGCCGCGGAGGCACGTTCGGCTCGCGGCGCTACGCGCCCGGTACCGGCACGGTCTCGGTGTCGCGCCCGGAGCGCAGCAGCGTGCCGGGGCGCGCGTCGGTGAACTCGCCGTGGTCGACGATCTCGGTGCCGTTCACGAGCACGTGGTCGATGCCGTCGGCGCCGCCGTACAGGCGCGGCGCGCCCGCCGGCAGGTCGAAGCGCATGCGTACGGGCTGCGCGCCGACGCTCTCGGGATCGATCACGACGATGTCGGCATGCCAGCCTTCCTGCACGCGGCCCCGTTCCCTCACGCCGTACAGGCGCGCGGGCACGTCGGTGAGCAGATTGACGGCTTCTTCGATCGGCATGAGGCCGCGCTCGCGCACCGGCCCGCCGAGCAGCACCGTCGAGTAGTTGAACGTGGCGAGGAAGTCGAGGTGCGCGCCCGCGTCGCTCGCGCCGACGATCGCCCGCTCGTCGCGCCACACCTTCATGCGCGCCAGCCAGGTCTCGTCGTCGTCGGGGCGCGCTGGGAACCCGAAGCCGGTCATGAGGTCGTCGGCGACGACGATGTCGCAGAGGGCATCGAACTCGTCGACGCCGCGCTCCCGCGCGATGTCGGCGACCGACCGGCCCTCCCAATGCTTGTTCTCGGGGGCGAACGTCTCGTTGATCACGTAGATGCCCCAGTTCGCCACGCGGAACCCTGTCGACGGCTGGAGCGCGGCCTCGCGCAGCGCCGCGCGACCGTCGGCCGACGCGAGCATGGCCTTCTTCTCGTCGTGGGGCAGCGCCATCGGCTTCTCCCACCCCGGGATGGTGTCGAGCAGGAAGCCGTTGTCGAAGCAGATGCGTGGCGACGGCGAGAATGGGACCGTCAGCGCGAGCACTCGTGCGCCGTGCTCGGTCGCGTACGTGGACGCGGCCAGGTTGTGCTCGGTCATTGCCTCGCTGCCCTTGCCGACGAACAGCACGTTCCAGTTGATCGGGCGATTGGCGGCCAGCGACATTCGGGTGAGCAGACCGGGCGCGAACTCCTCCAGCATGCCGACGCACGGGATGAACTCGAGCGTTGTCCCCGGGTGGTCGCGCACGATGCGGCACAGCGCCAGGAGCTCCTCTTCGCTCGCGTAGCGCGACGGCACCATGTCGCCCGCGGCGTCGTTGTGCGTGCGCGCCCAGCTCGACGAGAATCCCATCCCGCCCGCGCTCAGGCTCGCGTCGAGGAGCGCGCACATGGCCTCGACGTCGGCGGCGGTGGCCTCGCCCTTGGTGGCGCGCTCGCCCATCACGACGCGCCGGATCGTCGAGTGACCCACGAGGAACCCGGCGTTGGGCGCGAGCGTGCCGTCGATGAGATCGAGGTACTCGCCGAAGCTGCGCCAGCTCCACGGAACACCCTCGGCGAGCGCGCCGATGGGCATGCCCTCGACGCGCGCGAGCATGCGCATGAGGTAGTCGCCGTGCTCGGGTTCGAGCGGCGCGATCGTGAACCCGCAGTTGCCGCCGAACACCGTGGTCACGCCGTGCAACGGCGACGGCGAGAGCGTCTGGTCCCAGAACACCTGGGCGTCGTAGTGCGTGTGGACGTCGATGAACCCGGGCGCGACCACCTTGCCATCGGCATCGATCGTGCGCGCGGCGCGCTCGTCGCCGAGCTCACCGATCGCGGCGATGCGGCCGTCGCGGAGGCCGACGTCGGCGTGCCGGCCGGCCGTGCCCGTGCCGTCGACGACCGTTCCGTTGCGGATGATCAGGTCGAGCATGTCCCCACTATTGTCCAGTGGCGATGGCTGATGCACTCGAGGGCCGGGTCGCCCTCGTCACCGGGGCGTCCCGGGGGATCGGGGCGGCGATCGCGCAGCGCTTCGGAGCCGAAGGTGCCGCGGTCGCGGTGGTGGCCCGGAGCCTGGAGCCGGGATCGGGCGGTCACCTCGACGGATCGCTGCAGGAGACCGCGGCCGCGATCCGCGCGGTCGGCGGCCGGGCCGTGCCCATCGCCGCCGACCTGGCCGATCCCGCGTGCGACCGGGCCGCGATCGTGGCCGCGGCCGAGGCTGAGCTCGGGCCCGTCGACATCCTCGTCAACAACGCGGCCGCGTGCTTCTACCTGAGCATCGACGACACGTCGGAGCGGCGGCTGCGCGTCGCGTACGAAGTGAACGTCATCACGCCGTACCTGCTGACCAAGGCCGCCGTCCCGGGCATGCGGGCGCGGGGTCGCGGCTGGATCCTCAACATCACGAGCGCCATCGTCGATACCGTCCGCCTCGACTCCCCGCAGCAGGCGCGTTCCTCAACCTACGCGCCCTCGAAGGCCGCCCTCGACCGCCTCACGGTGTCGTTCGCCACGGAGCTGCGCGGCACGGGGATCGCCGTGAACGCGCTCGCGCCCGAGCTCGCGGTCGCGACTCCGGGCGCGACGGCGGTCATGGACCTCCCACCCGAGTGGTGCGAGCCGATGGATGTCATGACCGGTGCCGCGCTCGCCCTCGCGACGTGCGATCCCGGGCGCGAGAGCGGGCTCGTCGTGCGTTCCGGCCCGTACCTTCGAGCGCGGGCGGCGGCCGGGTCGTGACGGTCGCGCTCGTCACCGGTGGCGGGAGCGGCATCGGTGCCGCCACGGCGCGGGCGCTCGGCGCCCGCGGCGCCCGGATCGTCGTCGCCGACATCGACGAGGACGCCGCGCAGGCGACCGCCGGTGCGATCGGAGCCGCGGCGGCCCCGTTTCGGGTCGACGTGGCCGACAACGACTCCGTCGGGGCCATGGTGGCTTTCGCGGTCGACCGGTTCGGCGGGCTCGACTGGGCCTGCAACATCGCCGGGATCGCCCCCGAGCCCAAGGCGTTCGTCGATCACACGCGCGCCGACTGGCAGCGCACGATCGACGTGAACCTGAGCGGGGTGTTCTTCTGCATGCAGCACGAGCTGCGTCAGATGCTCGCGCAGGGCCGCGGCGGCGCGATCGTGAACATGTCGTCCGGCGCGGGAGTCGTGGCCGCGCCCGGTCAGCCGCAGTACACCGCGGCCAAGCACGGCGTTCTCGGCCTCACGAAACAAGCCGCGCAGGAGTACGCGGCGGCCGGCATTCGGGTGAACGCGGTGCTGCCCGGTCAGACCGAGACGGGCCCGATGCGGGCGTACCTCGGCGCGCTGCCCGACCAGGGCGAGAAGATGCTGCGGCGGCTGCCGATGCGCCGGCTCGCGACGCCGGAGGAGATCGCCAACGCGGTCGTGTGGCTGTGCTCGCCCGAGGCGAGCTACGTCAACGGCGAGTCGATGGTTGTCGACGGCGGGCTCATCGCCCGCTGAGGCGACCGTGTCGGGCCACACAGCACTCGCCGCGGGGATCGCGCTGCTGACCGCGTTCCTCTACGCGTTGAGCAAGGTTCTGCAGATGCTCGAGGCCGAGCAGATCCCC
>DATMUX010000233.1:0-4234 GCA_035563695.1 Acidimicrobiia bacterium | reverse complement strand
GAGCTGCTCCAGCGTCGCGATCGCGCTCGCCTGCGTGAGCGGGTGGCGCAGGTTCGGCACGAGCACCGCCGGCCCGAGCCCGATGCGCGTCGTGCGCTGCGCGGCCAGCGCCGCGATCACCCAGATGTCGCCGTAGAGCGCGGGCGAATCGAACAACCACGCGCGCTCGTAGCCGAGCCGTTCGGCCTCGACGATGAAGTCGACGACGTGAGGCCCCGCGGGGAACGCGCACGAGATCTGCATCGGATCAGGATCCGGTCAGCTCGGTCACGAGCGGGGCGAAGTCGCGCGCCTTGTCGGCGGGGATCACCGTGTACGAGTAGCCCCAGCGCTCGCGCCGTTCCCGCAGCCGGTCGGCGCATTCGGCGAGCGATCCGATCAGCGTGAGCGGCGATTCGAGCACCGACTTCGGGTCGGCCGAGAACAGCTGACCGATCACGTCGGCAACCGCGGCGGTGTCGTCGGTGATCTCGGCCGCCGCGAGCCACGCGTTGAGCTCGAGCTCGGCGAAGCGGGTGCCGGCGCCCTCCCGCACCCACACAACCTTCTGGTCGATGCGCTCCGGAAGCGCGTCGTGCGCGGCATCGGTGTCGATCTCGCCCGAGTGGATCGACGCGTTGACGCCGATGATGTCGGCCGTCGCGCCCGCGAAGCGCAGCACGCGGCGCGCGCCGCCGCCGATGAGGATCGGCGGACCGCCGGTCGAGTGTGGGCGCGGCGTCCCCGGCAGATCGGTGATGCGGTAGTGCTCGCCCTGGAACGTGACGGGCTCCTCGGCGAACAAGGCTTTGAGGATGCGCGTGTGCTCGATCATCCGGTCGACGCGGACCTTGGGCGAGTCCATCGGGATGCCGGAGCGGTCGTAGTCGAGGCGCTTCCACCCGGCGCCGAGCCCCACCTCCAACCGACCGCCCGACAGCATGTCGATGGACGCGAGCTCCCGCGCGAGCACAGCCGGATGGCGGAAGTCGCAGTCGAGCACGAGCGCGCCGACGCGCAGCGTCGACGTGACCGCCGCGGCACTCGCCATCGCGGCGATCGGCCCGAGGCCCTCGTCGAAGTGGTCGGGGACGAACAGCGTCGAGTAGCCGAGTGCTTCGAGCTCGCGCGCAGTGTCGGTCCAGGTCCGGCCGTCGAGCGGCGCGTGCAGCTCGACCGCGAAACGAAACGGCCGGGCGCTCACGAAACGCGGGGACCCGCGGGATAGTTCACGCGCATGTGCTTGATACCCGCGATGAAGTTCGATCGCAGGGGCTCGGCGTTCCCCGCGCGCTCGATCGCCGGCACGCGCTTGGCCATCTCCTCCAGCAGCACCGAGATCTCCATGCGTGCGAGGTTCGCGCCGAGACAGTGGTGCGGTCCCCCGCCGCCGAATCCCACGTGCTCGTTCGGGTCGCGGAGGATGTCGAACTCGAACGGCCGCTCGAACACGTCCTCGTCGCGGTTCGCCGAGATGTACCAGATGCTGACCTTGTCGCCGGCCGCGATCTTCTGCCCGCGCAACTCGGTGTCGCGGGTGACGTTCCGGCGGAAGTACATGACCGGCGACGCCCAGCGCACGATCTCCTCGGTCGCCGTCTTGGCCCGCGCCGGGTCTTCGACGAGCAGCTGGTACTGGTCGGGAAAATCGCAGAAGGCCTTGATGCCGTGCGAGATGGAATTGCGCGTCGTCTCGTTGCCGGCGACCGCGATCAGCAGGAAGAAGAGGTTGAAGTCCATTTCCGAAAGACGGTCGCCGTCGACCTCCGAGTTCAAGAGCTCGGTGATGATGTCGTCGCGAGGCTCCCTGCGCCGCTGCGCCGCGAGCTCGTTCGCGTACATGAACATCTCGACCTGCGCGTTCATGACGTCTTCCTGCGACACCATGTACTCGGGGTCCTCGGATCCGATCATCCGGTTGCTCCACTCGAAGACCTTGTGACGGTCTTCCATGGGCACACCGAGCATCTCGGCGATCACCTGCAACGGCAGCTCCGCCGCCACGTCGACCACGTAGTCGCAGCCGCCCTGTTCGATCACCTCGTCAACGATCCTCGCCGTGAGCTCCCGCACGTGCGGCTCGAGCATGCGCATCTGGCGCGGCGTGAAACCCCGGTTCACGAGCTTGCGGTAGCGCGTGTGCTCGGGGGCGTCCATCGTGAGCATGAGGTTGCCCTCGCCGGTGAAATCGGGGGCATCGCCTTCGAACTCCTCGAGGCCGACGACGCCGCCGCGCCTCTGGTCCGACGAGTACGTACCGCCGTCGCGCCCGACCGCGACCACGTCGTCGTACTTCGTGATCACCCAGAAGCCCGGCCCGTTGGGCTCGGGGTGCTTGTAGACCGGAGCGTTGTGGCGCAGATAGGTGAACCATTCGTGCGGAACGCCCTGCGTGAAACGATCACGGTCGAGAAGGTCGATGTCGCTCAGCTCCATTACGATGCGGCTCCGCTCTCCGGTCCTCGAGTTGCGCGGTTCCTATCGGCGAGCCCCGGACCTCCGAGCTGCGCCTGGCCCGCCCGCATGCTAACGATGAGGCCGTGGCCGATCGAGTTGCCTTTGTCACCGGCGCGAGCCGGGGCATCGGCAAGGCCGTCGCAGTCCATCTGGCCCGGGCGGGCTACGACGTCGCCGTGCTCGCCCGGACCGTCGCCGAGGGCGAGCCGCGCGAGCACTCGTCGACGATCGCGCGCTCCGACACGTCGCCGCTGCCGGGCAGTCTCGCCACGACGGCTGCGCTCGTGCGCGCCGAAGGGCGCGACGCGCTCGTGGTTCCCGGCGATCTGCTCGACCGCGCCTCTCTCGGCGCCGCTGCCGCGACCGTGCTGGAACGCTGGGGCCGGGTCGACGTGCTCGTGAACAACGGCCGCTACATCGGGCCGGGCCACATGGACCGTTTCCTCGATACGCCCCTCGAGCTGCTCGACAAGCATCTCGACGCCAACGTGATGGCTCCGCTCGTGCTCGCACGCGCGGTGCTTCCGCAGATGATCGAGCGCGGGAGCGGCGTGATCGCGAACGTCACGTCGGGTGTCGCGTGGATGGAGCCGAAGGCGCCTGCCGGCGAGGGCGGCTGGGGGCTCGGCTACGCGATATCCAAGGGCGCGCTCCATCGCGTCGCAGGCGTGTTGCACGCGGAGCTCTTCGATCGCGGCATCTCCTGCGTGAACGTCGAACCCGGCTACGTCGCGACCGAGCGCATCGCGCAGGACATGGCGCGCTTCGGGTACTCCGCGGCCGACGGCGCGCCCTCCGACGCGATCGGCTTGGCCGTCGCGTGGCTCGCGACCGGCGACCGCGCGCGCGAGTGGAGTGGCAAGGTCTTCCCCGCGCAGGACGTATGCGCGCGCGAGCGGCTGCTGCCCGGCTTCGTCCCGGTGCCGAACCCGGGCTGAGTGCCTACTCCGCGGATCGGAACGCGCGCACGACGACGCCGGGGTCGTAGTACTCGCGCCAGTTCGTCACGAGCCCGTCGTCATCGAAGCGGATGAGCGTGACGTACGTGTTGCGATAGGGGCGGCTGTTCGCACGCACCACGCCGTCGCTGTGATGCTCGGCGATGACCACGTGAGGATCCGTCGTCTCGTGGACGGCGTCGACGGTCATCGAGAACGTCGAGAAGGAATCACGGGCGAATCGCTGGAAGTCGGCGATGGCCGGCTTGCCCTCGTGCCGCCGCGCCATGCGACCCGGCGCGAACGGCAGCTCCATCACCGCGTCGCCGGCGAAGCAGTCGACCAGCTCCTCGACCCGCATCCGGCCGGCCAGGTCGAGCAGGTGGCGCACACGCTCGACGTTGGTCACTTCCCTTCGCGGCGCCACGCGCGCAGGAAAGGCCGGACCGCGGTCGCGGGCAGCTTCGACTCGGCGCGCGGCGCCCGGCTTCGAGTATCGGGACGCCGTCTCCGGTCCCCGCGCGAGTCGGGCAGGACGGCGCGAGCGAAGCTCTGAACCCGCAGTTCGGCGATCGGCGCAACCGGGCGGCTGAACGGTCGGCGCGTGCCGGCGTCGAGCACGTAGGACGGGCCGCGCCGCTCCTGGGCGCGCCACAGGGGCGCGGGTCTCCACGTGGTCGTCCTGCGGCGGTAAACCGTTCCGGTCTGGCGCGGGCGAGTGGATTCGGGGCGGCGCGTGGGGGCCACGACGGTGCGCGAACGTGCCGGGCTCGGAACGCGGTGGAACGGAGCCGCGGGGTGTGCTGCGCGGTGGGGAGCGGGGCGCGCCGCCGGCCGCGCGTGCGTCGTGACCGGCTTGT
>DATMUX010000232.1:0-7896 GCA_035563695.1 Acidimicrobiia bacterium | reverse complement strand
CCGGCGGAACTTCGCGAGCCGGTGCACAGTACGGCCGTCGTTGCGGTAGTCGAGGGTGACGGTGTCGCCCGCGACGTCGATCACCGTGCCGTCGTCCTTGGCGAGCAGCGCCTCACCCGCGTCACGCGCGGCCCGAGCCTCGACACCGGTGCCGATGTATGGCGCGGTGGCGCGCAGCAGAGGCACGGCCTGCCGCTGCATGTTGGCGCCCATGAGGGCGCGGTTGGCGTCGTCGTGCTCGAGGAAGGGGATCAGCGCGGTCGCGACCGACACGAGCTGCTTCGGCGACACGTCCATGTACTGCACGTCGTCGGGGGCGAAGAACCCGATCTCCCCGCGTCCGGCCCGCACCAGCACGCGCTCGTCGAGGAAGTTCCCCTGCTCGTCGACCGTCGCGTTCGCCTGGGCGATGACGTACTCGTCCTCGTCGTCGGCCGCGAGGTAGACGATCTCGTCGGTGACGCGACCCTTCTCGACGCGCCGGTACGGCGTCTCGATGAAGCCGAACCGGTTGATCCGCGCATAGCTCGACAGGTAGCCGATGAGGCCGATGTTCGGACCCTCGGGCGTCTCGATCGGGCACATGCGGCCGTAGTGGCTCGGGTGCACGTCGCGGACCTCGAACCCGGCGCGTTCACGACTCAACCCGCCCGGGCCGAGCGCCGACAGGCGGCGCTTGTGCGTGAGCCCCGCGAGCGGGTTCGTCTGATCCATGAACTGCGACAGCTGCGACGACCCGAAGAACTCCTTGATGGCGGCGACGACCGGCCGGATGTTGATGAGCGTCTGGGGCGTGATCGCCTCGACGTCCTGCGTCGTCATGCGCTCGCGTACGACACGCTCCATGCGCGAGAGACCGACGCGCAGCTGGTTCTGGATCAGCTCGCCGACGGTGCGCACGCGGCGGTTGCCGAAGTGGTCGATGTCGTCCGGGAAGTAGCCCGCGTCGCGGTTGTGCAGCTTCACGATGTACGAGACGGCCGCGAGGATGTCGGACTTCGTCAGCGTGAAGTCGGCGCCCGCCCTGCCCGCGTCGACGTTCGCCTGCGGGATCGGCAGGTCGAAGCGCTCGAGCCCGAGCTTCGGGTACTCCTTCGACAGCTTCTTCGACACCTTGTGCCGGCCGACCTTGGCGAGGTCGTAGCGCTTCGGGTTGAAGAAGAGGTTCTCCAACAAGGCGCGGGCCGAGTCGGGAGTCGGCGGCTCACCCGGGCGCAGCTTGCGGTAGATGTCGATGAACGCCTCGTCGACCGTGGCCGTGTGGTCCTTCTCGAGCGTGTTGCGCATCGACTCGTACGGACGGCCCTGCTCGTCGACGATGAGGTTGAGGAGCTCCTCGTCGGTCTCGCCGAAGCCCAACGCCTTGAGCAACACGGTGACGGGCTGCTTGCGCTTGCGGTCGATGCGGACGTACACGACGTCCTTCTTGTCGACCTCGAACTCGAGCCACGCACCCCGGCTCGGGATGATCTTGGCGTCGATGACTTCCTTCTCGGGCGCCGTCTTGTCGGGCGTCACGCCGAAGTAGACGCCGGGTGAGCGCACCAGCTGCGACACGACGATGCGCTCGGTGCCGTTGATGATGAACGTGCCGCGGTCGGTCATCATCGGGAAGTCGCCCATGAAGACCGTCTGCTCTTTGATCTCGCCGGTCTGCGCGTTCATGAAGCGCGCGGTGACGAACAGCGGGCGCGCGTACGTCATGTCGCGCTCGCGGCACTCGTCCTCGGAGTGCTTGGGCGGGTCGAAGACGTGGTCGGTCAGCTCGAGCTTCAGCTGACCGGTGAAGTCCTCGATCGGGGAGATGTCGCGCAGGACCTCGGCGACACCGTCGTCGAGGAACCAGCGGAAGGAATCGGTTTGGACTTCGATGAGGTTCGGGAGGTCCTTGACCTCGCGAAGCTTCGAGAACGAAAGACGCTCACGGGACGCGAGACGAGTCAACGTCACTCCAATCCGGGGAGATCACGCAGGGGTAGGGCCGGGCTGCTTCGGGCAAAACGGGCAGCGACGCGAGGCGCCACGGGCGTTCGGGCGCGCGTCGAGAAGGGCCGGGAAGATCGGGAGGCACGAGCGGGCAGACACGGCTAGGCCGAGCATAGCGCGAAGCCATGCCGGCTGCCAAACACCTACTCCAGGTTGCGGCGCAGGATAAACCTCCGCTCCCGATCGGGCAACCATCGGGAGCGAAATTTCCGGCCGCCCGCAGGCGAAGGGCCTCCGACCAGGCCTTATTTCAGCTCGACGGTCGCGCCCGACTCCTCGAGCTTGGCCTTGGCCTTCTCGGCGTCCTCCTTGCCGACCTTCTCGAGGACGGGCTTGGGCGCGCCGTCGACGAGATCCTTGGCCTCCTTGAGGCCCAGGCTGGTCAGCTCGCGCACGACCTTGATGACCTGGATCTTCTTGTCGCCCGCGGCCGTGAGGACGACGTCGAACTCGTCCTGTTCCTCGGCCGCTTCGGCGGCGCCGCCCGCGGCGGGTGCCGCGCCGACGGCCGCCACCGCCACCGGTGCCGCCGCCGTGACCCCGAACTCCTCCTCGAAGGCCTTCAAGAACTCGTTCAGCTCGAGCACCGTCATGTTCTTGAAGACGTCGAGCAGCTCGGTCGTGCTCATCGTTGCCATGGTCAACTCGCTCCCTCGGTACTTGCTTCGGATTCGCTGTCGGTCTCGGATGCCTCGGCCGGCGCGGCCGGCACCTCGCCCGCTTCGACCCGCTGGTCGATGTATGCCTTCAGGCCGTAGGCCATGTTGCGCGTAAAGGCCTGGAAGAGCCCCGCCGCCTTGGTGAGCGGCGCCTGGAAGCCTCCGGCGAGCCGCGCCAGCAGCTGCTCGCGGGGAGGCACGTCGGCGAGGGCCTCGACGTCGGCCGTCGACAGCACCCGCGGGCCGAGGAGCCCGCCTTTCAGCACCAGGTTCGGGTTGGTGCGGGCGAAGTCGCGCAACGCCTTGGCGGCGGTGACGGCGTCGCCGCCGTCGCGGCGCACGAACGCGATCGCGACGGGACCCTCGAGGGAGTCCACCAAATCGTCGAGGCCGGCCTCGCGGGCCGCCCGCCGGGCGAGCGTGTTCTTGAAGATCTTGTAGTCGGTCGCCGCCGGCCGCAGCGCGGCACGGAGGATCGCAATGTCGACGACGGTCAGCCCGCGGTACTCGGTGAGCACGGCCGCGTCGGCCGATTCCAAGCGCTGTTTGATGTCGTCGATGACCGCGGCCTTGCGCTGGATCTGCGCGCTGGCCGCGTCGGCCTTGGTCGGCATGTGCGTTCCACCTCTTCCGGCGGGCCCGGGCCCATTACCTCGCCGGCGGACCGGCGCGACCGGAGGTCTACGGCGTTCGATTGACGGCCCGAGATGTTAGCGCACGAGCGACATTCCGTGACACGCGGCCAACGCCGTGGTACAAACCGCGCAACGTGGCGGGGAGGGTACACATGGTCCAACAGCGACCTCCGATGGACCAGCAGCCGGCGGAACCGGGCTGGTGGATTGCTTCCGACGGCAAGTGGTACCCACCCGAGTCCGCGCCGGGGTACGAACCACCGCCGGCCCCGTACACGCAGGACCCGGTCGCGGCGGCCGCGGCACCGGCCCCGGCCGGCACCGGAAACGGTTTCGCGGTCGCCGCGCTGGTCGTCGGCATCCTCGGCGTGCTGGCCGGCCTCATCCCGCTGCTCTTCTTCGTCGCGGGTCCGTTCGGCTTGTTCGCGCTCGCCTTCGGATTGGTCGGCCGCAGCCGGGCCAAGAAGCTGAGCCTTCGGACGGGCCAGGCGACGGCGGGAACGATCCTCGGGGGCGTCGCGATGGTCCTGTCGGTCGTGGGATTCGTGATCCTCGTGGTCGTGATCGGCACGACCGCGAAGAAGATCGAACAGATCGTCAACGCCGATCCCGCCAAGTATCAGGTCGTCATCTCGCAGTGCGGCGTCGACTCGACGGTCAACGGCCCGTCCGCTTCCGGGACGCTGACCAACACCACGGGGTCCGGGAAGTCCTTCATCATCTCGATCTCGTTCGACGACTCGGGCGGTACGCGGATCGGCACGGGCACCGACTTCGTCAATGATGTCGCGCCGGGTCAACGAGCCACGTGGAGCGTGAACACCTCGTCGAGTGGCACGCCGAGCCGGTGCTCGGTGTCGTCGCTGATCGCGAGCTGACGGCGACCGGGCGACTCGAACGCGCCGCGGCTCAGGCTGCCGGCGCCCCGAGCGGGCCCTTTCCGGCCGGACCGAGGTACGGCTTGCTGTCGTAGCTGAGGATCAGGAAGAAGATGATCGACAGGAAGATCAAGGCGATCGTGAAGCCCACTCCGTGCCCGAAACTCTTCGACAGGTCGTTGAGCACGATGATCCAGACGATGATGCCGACGCACGGGATGAGGAACAGCAGTATCCACCACCATTGCCGGCCCGCGATCTTCAGGACGTAGAGGATCTGGACGATCGGCACGAACGCGGCCCACACCGGCTCGCCCGCCTTCTTGAAGGTGCCCATGTATATGAGGCGGATGACGACGATGTCGACGATGACCAGGCCGATGAGGTATCCGGCATTCATGGTGCCTCCCCGCCGAGCGGTGCCCGGAGCGTAACGCGCTCATGGCGCTCACGCCCGCGATCCGCGAGTTCATGGTTCGGCTCGAGCATCTGCTCGACGTGAAGGCTCCGCCCGGGCTCGACCGCGCCAGTGTCGCGGTGACGACTGCGAACGCCGTCGCGCTCGTGCGCCTGCCTCATGTCTCCGACCGCCGGCGCGACGTCGAGGTCGAGATCACCGACCGTCACGTCGTCGTGCGGTACGCACCCGAGCACATCTCGTTCACCAGCCGCGACGAGGCATTGCGGTTCGTCGAGATGCTCTGCGACGGGCGTGTCGAGATCGAAGTGAGCCACCACTTGCTCTGGACGACGATGCGCAGCTACCGCGACGGTCAGGCGCTCCCGTTCCGGCGTACCCGCATGCCGTGGCCGACGCTGCGGCCCCGCACCGAACGCCGCCCCGCGGGCTTCGGCTGAGTCGACGACGAACGCCGAGTTACGCCTCGACGCGTGCGTCGGGCGCGATCTTCACACCCGGGCCCATCGTCGAAGCGGTCGCCACACCCTTCAGGTACCGGCCTTTCGCCGACGCGGGCTTGGCGCGCAGCAACTCGTCGAGCACCGCGCCGTAGTTCTTCAGCAAGCTCTCGACGGGGAAGCTCACCTTGCCGATGGGCACGTGCACGTTGCCGTGACGGTCGGTGCGGTACTCCACCTTGCCGCCCTTGAACTCCGAGACGGCCTTGCCGACATCGGCCGTCACCGTGCCCGTCTTCGGGTTCGGCATCAGGCCGCGCGGACCGAGCACCCGGCCGAGCTTGCCGACCTGGCCCATCATGTCGGGCGTCGCGATCGCGATGTCGAAGTCCATGAAACCCTCGTTCTGCACGCGGTTCACGAGATCGTCGGCCCCGACGACGTCGGCACCGGCCTCTTCGGCTTCCCGCGCCGCGTCACCCGCGGCGAAGACCGCGACGCGCACGTCCTTGCCGGTGCCCGCGGGCAGCGACACCGTGCCGCGCAACATCTGATCGGCCTTGCGGGGGTCGACGCCGAGGCGGAACGCCGCTTCGACGGTCTCGTCGAACTTGCGGTTCGACATCGACTTCACGAGGTCGAACGCCTCGGCCGGTTGGTACACCGCCTGCTTGTCGTACCGGCGGCTCGCGTCGACATACTTCTTGCTCTTGTGCATCGTGCGCTCCTTTCGAGCTCCCTCGGTGCTCTGCGTGAATCCCGCGGCGAGGTGTCCGCGGGCGCGAATCTCGTCAGTCGACGACGTCGATCCCCATCGAGCGAGCGGTACCGGCCACCTGCGCCATCGCGCCCTCGAGATCGACGGCATTGAGGTCGGGCATCTTCGTCTCGGCGATCTGCCGCACCTGATCCTTCGTCACGCTCGCGACCGACGCGCGGCGCGGCGTCTGCGAGCCCTTCTCGACGCCCGCGGCTTGTCGCAACAGCACCGGCGTGGGGGGCGTCTTGGTGATGAACGTGAAGGTGCGGTCCTCGAAGATCGTGATCTCGGCAGGGATCACCGTGCCCCGCTGCGCTTCCGTCGCGGCGTTGTACGCCTTGCAGAAGTCCATGATGTTGATGCCGTGCGGACCGAGTGCCGTACCGACCGGCGGCGCGGGCGTTGCCGCGCCGGCCTGGATCTGGATCTTCACGATCGCGGCGACTTTTCGCTTCGCCATCTTTACTCGCTCACTCTCTGCGTCGCAGGATACCTGCGCCGCGGCCGTTCGTTCGCCGGCGAGCTCGCTTCGCTCACCGCCTCGTGCTTACAGCTTGGCGACGTCGCCGAACTCGAGTTCGACGGGCGTCTCACGTCCGAAGATGTTCACCAGCACCTTGAGCTTCGAACGGTCGACGTCGATCTCGCTGATGAGTCCGTTGAAGTCGGCGAACGGGCCCGTGACCACGCGCACCTGCTCGCCGACCTCGTACTCGAGGCGCGGCCGCACCTTCTTCTCGCCGGCCGGCCCCTCTTCCTTCACGCCGGTGCCGAGGATGTCCTCGACCTCGCGGCGCGACAACGGAGTGGGCTTGGCGCCGCTGCCGACGAATCCGGTGACGCCCGGCGTGTTCCGCACGACGTACCAGGCGTGGTCGTCGAGGTCCATGCGCACGAGCAGGTAGCCGGGAAAGACCTTCTTCTGCACGACGACCTTGCGGCCGTTCTTGAACTCGATGACGTCTTCCATCGGGATGACGACCTCGAAGATGCGATCCTCGACGGCCATCGAACGTACGCGGCTCGCGAGGTTCGACTTCACCTTGTTCTCGTAGCCCGCGTACGTGTGCACGACGTACCAGCGGCCCGCACGGTCGAACGGGCTCGGCTCGGAACGCCCGGCCGGGGCGCCCTCTTCGACTTCGACGACTTCGACGACGTCGACCAGCTCGGCGTCGGAGAGATCGCCCAACGACTCGCTCGTCTCCTGGACGATGATCTCCTCGACGATCTCGTCCACGTCCACATCGCCGTCGCCGTCGCTCGCGCCTTCGGGTACTTCGAACATCCCGACCATTACTTGAAGATGTAGTCGACGACGTGCACGGAGGCCCAGTCGAACAGGAAGATCAGCGAGGTCATCACGACCAGGCCGACGATGACGACGAGCGTCGAGTTGAAGATCTCCTGCCGGGGCGGCCAGGCGACCTTCTTCATCTCGCCGCGCACCTCGGACAGGTACTGCTTCGGTCCGACGCGGTCGGTCTGCGGGCTCGGGGCAGCCGCCCGGCGCTCGGGCGCGCGGGGACGATCGGAGCCCTGCTTCGCCATCTGTCGCTTGGTCTGTCGGTTCATGTCGCCTCGGCAAGGCCGCATGGGCCGGGAGCAGGGCAGGAGGGACTCGAACCCCCAACCGCCGGTTTTGGAGACCGGAGCTCTGCCAGTTGAGCTACTGCCCTCCGGGCCTGGGGGCCAGACCCGACAGGATAGCAGCGGTCCGCGGGCGATCCCGGGGCGCCGAACCGCCGCGTCAGCCGGCGAGGCGCATGCCGGAGCGCCGCCGGGACCGCGCGATCAGCACGGCCGCGGTCGCGCCTGCGGCCAGGGCGCCGCCACCGATCGCGCCCGCGTACGCCAGACGTCGACCCGACAGCAACGTCCGCCGCGCACCCTGCTCGGCCACGTCGGTGATCGCCGCGAGCGTGTCACCGAGCAGCCCCGGGGTGGGTTCGGCGTACCGCGTCCGCAACATCGCGAGCGTCCGCAACAGGCGGCGATAGCGCGCGAGCTCCGCCTGACACCTCAGGCACGTATCGACATGGCTCTGCACCTCGGGCGCTACCGGCTCGCCATCGACCAGCGCGGGGAGCAGCGGCGTCACCTCGTCACACCGCATTGGC
>DATMUX010000231.1:0-2638 GCA_035563695.1 Acidimicrobiia bacterium | reverse complement strand
TACGCGAGGTCCATCGTCGAGCGGCCGTCGAGCCACAGCACGTCGAACACCATGTAGTCGACCGGCACCTCCTGCACGAGGCGGCGGATCGCGGCGTCACCCTCGACGTGCATGCGCCGCTGCAGCCGCTCGAAGCTCGGCCGGCCCGCGTCGTCGACGGCGACGATCTCGCCGTCGAGCACGACCTCGCGTGTTCCGAGCGACTCGCCGAGCTTGCGGAGCTCGGGGTAGCGGCGCGTGACGTCGTTGCCGTTGCGCGTGACGAGGCGGATGCGACCGCCGTCGACGTAGCAGAGCGCGCGGATGCCGTCCCACTTCAACTCCCACGCCCAGCCGTCACCCGCGGGCCGCCGTTTGCCCAGCGTCGCGAGCATGGGACGCAGTTCGGCGGGCGGCGCGGCGTGCTCGGGATCGAGCGGAGGGTCCATGCGATGGATCATCCACTGGTTGCCGCGCGTGCGGAACAACACGTACTTGCCCTGCACGCGCTCGCCGTGGAACGTGACCATCACCTCGCGCTCGTCGAACTTGTGCGTCTCGTAGGTGCCGGTGTCCCAGACCGACATCGATCCGCCGCCGTACTCGCCTTTGGGGATCTCGCCCGCGAACGTGAGGTACTCGAGCGGGTGGTCCTCGGTGTGCACGGCGAGGTGATTGCGCTTCGGATCGGCCGGCACGCCCTTCGGCAGCGCCCAGCTCACGAGCACACCGTCGCGTTCGAGGCGGAGGTCCCAGTGGAGCGCGCGGGCGTGATGCTCCTGCACGACGAAGCGCGGCGCGGGCGGCTCCCGCGCCGGCCGGCGCTTGCGGCCCCGGGGCTCGGGCGTGCTGGCGAAGTCACGTTTGGCGTCGTACTCCGCGAGATCACGCCGGCGCGGCACCGCACCACCGTACCGGCGGCGTGACGTCGTAGCCTCGGGCCCCGTGCCGGACGCTGTCGTCATTGGTTCCGGGCCGAACGGCCTGGTCGCCGCCAACCTGCTCGCCGATCGCGGTTGGGACGTGCTCGTGCTCGAAGCCGCACCCGCGCCCGGCGGGGCGGTGCGATCGGCCGAGCTGATCGAGCCCGGCTACGTGAACGACGTGTTCAGCGCGTTCTATCCGCTCGCCGCAGCGTCGCCCGTCATCCGCGGGCTGCACCTCGAGCAGTACGGGTTGCAGTGGCGCCGCGCGCCGCTCGTGCTGGCCCATCCCGCCCCCGACGGCACGTGCCCCGTGCTGTCGACCGATCTCGACGAGTCGGCCGCGTCGCTCGACGCGTTGCATCCCGGCGACGGTGATGCGTGGCGCGGGCTGGTCGCGCGCTGGCATCGCATGCGGGGCGCATTGCTCGACGGGTTGTTCTCTCCGATGCCGCCGTTGCGCGCGACCGCGCGTCTCGCATACGGGACGCGCGGTGACGGGCCGATTCGTTTCGCCCGGTTCGCGTTGTTGTCGTCGCGGCGCCTCGGGGCCGAGGAGTTCGGTTCGGAGGGCGCGCGCCGGCTGCTCGCGGGCTCGGCGCTGCACGCCGATCTCGCCCCCGAAGACGTACTCGGCGGGTTCTTCGGATGGATCCTCAACGCGCTCGGCCAGGATGTCGGCTGGCCCGTCCCGGAAGGGGGTGCCGGGCGCCTGAGCGATGCACTGGCCGCGCGGTTGCGCGCGCGCGGCGGCCGTATCGAATGCGACGCGGCCGTCGACAAGATCGTCGTGCGCGGGCGCCGCGCGGTCGGAGTGCGGGCGCGGGGAGAAGAAGTCGCGGCGCGCCGCGCCGTGATCGCCGACGTCTCCGCGCCGCGCCTCCTGCTCGGGCTCGTCGGCGCGGAGCATCTGCCCGCGCGCGTCGTCGATGATCTCCGGCGCTTCGCGTGGGACCACGGCACCGTGAAGGTCGACTGGAACCTCGACGGGCCCATTCCGTGGTCGGCGGCGCCGGCCCGCCGGGCCGGCACGGTGCACCTCGCCGAGAGCGTCGATGCGATGACGGCATGTATCGGCGATCTGGCCCAGTCGCTGCTGCCCGCGCGCCCGTTCCTCATCGTCGGCCAGCAGTCGATGACCGACCGCACGCGCATGCCGCACGGCAAGGAGACGGCGTGGGCGTACACGCACGTGCCCCGCGAGATCCGCGGCGACGCGGGCGGTGAGATCGCGTTGCCGTTCGATCGCGCCGCGCTCGAACGCTTCGCCGATCGGATCGAGCTGCGCATCGAGGAGCTCGCACCCGGGTTCCGCGCCGTCGTGCGCGGCCGGCACGTGATGGGTCCCGTCGAACTGCAGGCGCGCAACGCGAACCTCGACGGCGGATCGATCAACGGCGGCACCGCTGCGCTGTTCCAGCAGCTCGTGTTCCGGCCCGTGCCCGGACTCGGCCGGCCGGAGACGCCGATCCGCGGGTTGTACATCGGCTCGTCGAGCGCGCACCCGGGTGGTGGGGTGCACGGCGCATGCGGTGCGAACGCCGCCCGCGCAGCCGTGCTGCACCACCGCATGAACCGCTTCACACTTGCGTGACGTACCCACCGCAGAGGTGGTCGTGTCACGCAAGTGTCGGGAAGGGAGGCGAAATCCCTACTGGACTTGTCGGGATTCGGGACCTACCGTTGCGGTGCACACCAGCCTTCCCGCTTGCAAAGGACGGGCACAATGTCGAACA
>DATMUX010000230.1:0-3838 GCA_035563695.1 Acidimicrobiia bacterium | reverse complement strand
CGCCGCGCGCAACCTGCCGGCCGCGCACGCGAGCGCGAACTACGTCGTGTGGGGCCACAGCGAGGGTGGGCAGACCGCGATGTTCACGCTGAAGATCGGGCCGACGTACGCGCCCGAGCTGCAGATGAAGGGCGTAGTCGCCGGCGCGCCTCCGTCACAGCTCAACCTCATCTACACGTTCTTGTTGAAGAGCCCGTTCCGCCACTACCTGCTCATGGCCGCGGGCGGGCTCAACACGGCCTACGGCGACGCCGAGGCTCCCCTCGACCAGGTCCTCACCGCGAAGGGCCTCGCGCTGATCCCCGAGCTCGACAAGGGCTGCTCCGGCCACGTCGCCAAGGTCGTCGGCAACACCGACGTGTCGACCCTCCTGAAGACCGACCCGTTCAAGGTGCCGCTGTGGAAGAAGGTGCTGCAGGCGAACGACCCGCAGCAATTCGAGGCGGCGAGCCCCGTGCCGCTGCTCATGATCCAGGGCGGCAACGACGAGCAGATCCCCGTCGTGTCGACACAGATCCTCGCACATCACCTGTGCGGCATCGGCCAGGATCTCGAGCGGTGGATCTACCCCGGCCGGAGCCACGCAGGTGTCATCGCGCCGTCGGCGAACGACATGGTCCACTGGATCTCCGACCGCTTCGCGAACGGTGCGAACCCCGATCCGTACGCGCCGGTGGGTCAGCCCGACGTGCAAGTGACGCGCTGTCCGAAGTAACCGCGCCGTTCGCGCTGCACACCTCCTCGTGACGCGTGCGCGCGTGGGCGCGCGCGTCTACGTTCGCGGTGCCGCGCCCGCGACAACATCGGGAGGACTGCATGCGACGGCGTCGTCGTACGGGAAGGCATGCCTTCGTTGCCGCGCTCGTCACCGCGAGCACCACGCTCACGCTCGTGCTCGCACCGGCGCTGGCGGGCGCGGCGACGGCCGGAGCGTACGTCGCGCTCGGCGACTCGTACGCCGCCGCTCCACTCGTGCCGAACCAGATCGTCGCAGCCGGCCTGTGCCTGCGCTCCGATCACAACTACGCGCACCTCCTCGCCGGCGCGATCCGGCCGGCGGCCTTCCGTGACGCGAGCTGCAGCGGTGCGGCCACGACCGACATGACCCAGCCGCAACATCTCACCGTTGGGTCGAACGCGCCACAGTTCGACCGCCTCTCGGCCGGCACGAGCCTCGTCACGCTCGAGGTCGGCGGCAACGACATCGGCTTCGTCTCGATCGTGCTGCACTGCATCTCCGCGCTGCCGTGGGGTTCGCCGTGCCGTAACAAGTACGTGAAGGGCGCCGACGACCGCATCGCCGACGCCATCAACGCGGTCGCAGCGCGCCTCGGCGCCGTCCTCGCCGGGATCCATGCACGAGCCCCGCGTGCGCGCATGTACGTCCTCGGCTATCCCGCGATCCTTCCCGACTCGGGCGGGGGCTGCTGGCCGAAGATGCCGATCACCTCGACCGACGTCGCGTACCTGCGCGCCAAAGAGAAGCAGTTGAACGCGACGATCGCGGCCCAGGCCCTCGCGCGCGGCGCGCGCTACGTCGACGTCTACGGCCCGAGCATCGGCCATGACGCCTGCTCGGCCGCGGCGACGCGGTGGATCGAGCCGATCGTCCCGTTGCATCCCGCGGCGCCGGTGCACCCGAACGCCCGGGGCGAGCAGGCCATGGCCGGCGCGGTCCGCGCCGCGATCGGCGCGTGAGCCGGGCGATTCCGAACGGCATGCGGCCCGGCCGGCGCCGTGGCCCGGGCGTGGTTGCCGCCCGAGCCGTCTCTGACGCTAGCGTCAGGTCCGAACCGCCAGACCATCGGTGCGAGGAGCCTGCGATGGACCTGCCCAAGATCATCAGCGTCGACGACCACGTCGTGGAGCCGGCCTACGTGTGGCAGACGTGGCTCCCCGAGAAGTACCGGGCGCAGGGCCCGCGCGTCGAGCGCAAGCGTTGGGGGCCGTTCATCCACAAGCCGGGCGCGAAGTACGTCAACACCGAGGACCCCAACGGTCTGTGGGGCGACGCGTGGTACTTCGAGGACCGCTTGATCTACGTGCAGAAGCGCTTCGTCGCCATCCCGCTCGAGGCGACACCCGACGGCGACGTGTCGCGATTCGACCGCACGAAGATGGTGATGGAAGCGGTCACGTACGACGAGATGCGTCCGGGGTGCTACGACCGCGACGCGCGCGTCAAGGACTTCGAGCTCAACTGGACCGACGGCTCGTTGCCGTTCCCGACGTTCCCGCGGTTCTGCGGCCAGACGTTCTACGAGGCGAACGACAAGGAGCTCGGTCTGGCGTGCGTGCAGGCGTACAACGACTGGATGATCGAGGAGTGGTGCGCGCCGTCGGGCGGCGTGAACATCCCGCTGTGCCTGATCCCGCTGTGGGACGTCGATCTCGCGGCCGCCGAGGTGCAGCGCGTCGCCGGCAAGGGATGCCGGGCGATCTGCTTCAGTGAGCTGCCGCACCATCTCGGCCTGCCGACGATCCACACCGGCGCGTGGGACCCGATGTTCCGGGTGTGCAACGACACGGGTGTCACGCTGTGCATGCACATCGGCTCGTCGTCGACGAACCCCGCGGCATCGCCCGACGCGCCCGGCGGCGTGGGCGGAACGCTCGCGTTCAACAACTCGATGGCCTCGCTCGCCGACTGGCTCTTCTCGGGCAAACTCATCGAGTTCCCGAAGCTGAAGCTCGCGTACTCGGAAGGCCAGATCGGCTGGATCCCCTACGCGCTCGAGCGGGCCGACACGGTGTGGGATCAGCACGACAGCTGGCAACACTCCAAGGAGCGGATCCCCGAGCCGCCGTCGACGCAGTACTACGGGCGCGTCTTCGGCTGCTTCACGGCCGACCACCACGGCCTGCACTCCCTTCCCGAGGTCGGTGAGGACAACATCTGCTTCGAGACCGACTATCCGCACACCGACACCACGTGGCCGAACTCGAAGGAATACGTCGAGAAGATGCTCGCCGGGTTCGACGAGAAGATCGCGTACAAGGTGCTGCGCGGCAACGCCATCACGATGTTGGAGCTCGATCGCGTGTGAGGCGCTCGTACATCGTCGCCGCCGCGCTCCTCGTCGCCGCGGCGTGCAATAGCAGCGGCGGCGCGTCGAAGACCTCCGGCTCGACCGCGCCCGCGAGCCTGTCGGCCACGCCGGTCTACGCGCGGGTCGGGCCCTATGCCGTGGGCTACACGACGCTGAAGCTGCCCGACCGTCTCGTCGCCGTGTGGTACCCGGCCGATGCCGCCGGGGTGGCCGGCAAGGTCAAGGCGACCTACGACCAGGCCACGCCGCTGCCCGACCGGCTCAAGGGCATCGTGCCGAAGCAGTACAACACCGTCATCACGATGAACGCGTACACCGACGTGCCCGCGAGCACGAAGGGACCGTTCCCGGTCGTGCTCTTCGCGCACGGCTACGGCGGGTACCGGCTCGTCAACTCGGCGATCGACGTCGGCATCGCATCATGGGGATTCGTCGTCGTGTCGGTCGACTACCTCGAACGCGGCATCGTGGCCCAGGTCACGGGCGGTGCGAAACAAACACGCGAGCCGAGCGCGGCCGCGCTCTTGAACGGAGCGCGTCGCGACGAGCGGTTGACGCTCGCCGCGCTCGACCTGGTGACCCGCGAGGGCAAGCGCCCGGGCTCACCGCTGTACGGCGCGGTCGACGCGACCCGCGTTGCCGCGGTCGGGCACTCCGCCGGGGGCGGCACCGCGTTCGACGTGCTCGCCGACCCGCGGGTCGCCGTGGCCGTCGGCTGGGCGCCGGTACCACCGTCGGGCGCGCCGGTCGACAAGCCGACGATGATCATCGGCGCGTCGGGCGACCGC
>DATMUX010000229.1:0-4444 GCA_035563695.1 Acidimicrobiia bacterium | reverse complement strand
CGGGATCTTCGCGTTCGGCGACGCGCCGTTCCGCGGATCGACGGGGAGTCTGCGGCTCGTGTCACCGATCGTCGCGATGACGAACAGCGGGACGGGCTACTGGTTCGTCGCCGGTGACGGCGGCGTGTTCGCGTTCGGTGTCCCGTTCCGGGGATCCGCCGCGGGGCTCACGAACGGCGCGCCCGCGGTCGCGATGGCCCACGACTGATCACCCATCATCCTCCCAACTGTCGGGAGCACTGTAGGCGTATACCGCCCATGATCCTCCCAACTGTCGGGAGCACTGTGGGCGTATAGCGCCCATGATCCTCCCGACTGTTGGGAAGCTCAACGGGTCGCGCGCGCGCGGGGCACGTGCTCGACGAACCATTCGCACGCGAGACGGGCCGCCTCGTCGAGTGTCCCCGGCTCCTCGAACAGGTGGGTTGCGCCGGGAACGACTGCGACACGCGCCTCGCACAACATCTGCGCGTGCGCCTCCCGGTTGAGCTGGAGTACGACGGTGTCGTCGCCGCCGACGATCAACAGTGTGGGTGACGCTACGAGTGCGAGCCGGCTCGACGCGAGGTCGGGTCGACCGCCGCGCGAGACGACTGCCGCGATCTCGGCGCCGGGTTCGGCCGCGGCCCACAGCGCAGCCGCGGCGCCGGTGCTCGCACCGAAGTAGCCGATCGGCACGTCGCGTGCCTCGCCCTGCGTGCGCAACCATCGCGTCGCGGCCCCGAGCCGGCCGGCCAACAGCTCCACATCGAAGACGTTGGCCCGGTCGAGCTCCTCGCGCGTCGTGAGCAGATCGAAGAGCAGCGTTCCGATGCCCGAACGATTGAGGATCGCCGCGACATGGCGATTCCGCGGGCTGTGCCGGCTGCTTCCGCTCCCGTGCGCGAACGCGACGATCAGCCGCACATCTTCGGGGATCGTGAGATGGCCGGCGAGCTCGACGGTGTCGGCCGCGATCTCCACCTCGTCGTCGCGCACCGGGGGATCGTCGTCGAGGTCGGCCGTCGCGGGCAACGGAGCACCGACGTGCGCTCGCGCGAGCAGCTCGACGACCTCGTCGTCGTCCGTCTGCGTGAAGTCGTCGTAGAACTGGCCGATCGCGTAGAACGCGGCGGGCGTCTCGAGCACGACGACCTCATCGGCGTCCTCACCCACCTCCTCGATGGCGCTCGGCGGGGCGACCGGCGCCGCGAAGATCACCCGCGCCGCGCCCTGGTGCCGAGCGACTCGACAGGCGACCCGGGCCGTGGCCCCCGTCGCGATGCCGTCGTCGACGAGCAGGGCGGTGCGACCCGTCAGGTCGACGCGATCGCGTCCCCCGCGAAAGCGTGAGGCTCGGCGGGCGAGCTCGGCCCGCTCGCGTGCTTCGACGGAGGCGATCTCGTCGCGAGAGACGCCGACCATCTCCACGACGCGGTCGTTGAGGATCCGGACCTCGCCTTCACCGATCGCGCCCATGGCCAGCTCCGGCTGGAACGGGACGCCGAGCTTGCGGACGATGATCACGTCGAGGGGCGCGTGCAACGCGTCCGCGACCTCGTACGCGACCGGAACTCCGCCGCGCGGCAGTGCGAGGACGACGAGGTCCGGAAGCGCCATGGAAGCGAGCCGGGCCGCGAGGCGCCGGCCGGCATCTCGGCGGTGTGCGAACGGCATGGAGGCCTCCCACACGTCCGGGTGTTGACCCTATGGTTGCCGCGCGGGGCCCGCAGCACTAGAGGAAGAAGTCTGCAACGGGACGCGGCGCCGGCCGGCGGTGCGCTTCGGGCCCAAGGTCACCGGCTGTTCCGCCGGGCGCCACTCCTGCACGACGCCGTTTCGGACGACCGTGGGAGTGCTCGAGGAGGACGACATGGCGACGCGAGCGCCGGCGCGGCCCGCGGGTTGGCAGGCAGCCCGAGACGTGCTCCACGGGCCGCTGCGCACGCTCGTCGCCGGCCAGGCGATCGGTCAGGGCGCCGACGGGTTCGCCCAGATCGCCTTCGCCCAGGTGGTGCTGTTCGACATCGGGAAGGGCGCGACGCCCGCGCGCATCGCGGGGGTGCTCGCCGCGACTCTGCTCCCGTTCTCGTTGATCGGTCCGTTCGCGGGCGTCGTGATCGACCGCTGGGATCGGCGTCGCGTGATGGTCGGCGTGTCGATCGTGCGCGTCGCCATCTCGATCGGCGCGATCGCGGTCGTGGCCCTCGAGTCCGAACCGCTCGCTTACGCGGGGATCTTGTTGCTGCTCTCGACGTCGCGGTTCGTGCTCGCCGCGAAGGGCGCTGCGCTCCCGACGACCGTTGCGCCCGACGAGCTCGTCACGGCCAACGCCGTGTCGTCGCTGGCGGGCATGGTCACGGCCTTCGGCGGCGCAGTCATAGGCGCGACGTTCGTGGGCACTGCACCCGCGGCCGGTTTCATCGTCGCCGGTGCGTTGTATGCGCTGTCGGCCGTGTTCTTCGGACGGCTGCCGCCCGTCGGCGGTGGCGACACCGGAGTGGAGATCGGTGCCGGGCTCCGCCGAGTGTGGTTGGAGCTCGCCGACGGTGCCCGCACGATCGCGCGGCAGCGCACGTTGCGCGATCCCCTGTTGACGGTGTGGGGCTACCGCATGCTGCTCGGCGCGGGCTTCATCATCCTCGTGCTCATCGGCGACAGTCGCTACCGGCTGCACGTGTCCGGCTACGGCCTCGCAATCGCGATCACGGGCGCAGCCTCGTTCGCGGGAACGCTCGCGGCACCGGTGCTCGCGCGGCGATACCGGTCGACCGCGCTCATCCAGGTGGCCTTCCCGGCCGCGGCCATCCCGGCGCTCGTCGGAGGGTTCTTTCCGAACCTCGCGGTCCTCGTCTCGGGCCTGGCGGTGGTCGCGTTCGCGTTCCAGGTGCTCAAGGTCCTCGTCGACGCGCTCGTCGGCGGCGCGGCCGACGACCGTGTGCGCGGCCGCGTGTTCTCGGTGTACGACGTGCTCTACAACGTCGCGTTCGTGCTCGCG
Organism: Acidimicrobiia bacterium; assembly: GCA_035563695.1. GTDB lineage: Bacteria > Actinomycetota > Acidimicrobiia > IMCC26256 > PALSA-610 > DATMUX01. Next base: position 1,467 of record DATMUX010000229.1, on the reverse strand, counting down.
GGACTCGCGCTCGTCCCGCTATGGCATCCCAGTCGCGCGAATGCATTGTTGTGGTGGCTCGGCGCGGCGTTCGTCGCGGCCGGTCTGGTCGTCGCGCACTGGACGAGCACATGGCCGTTCGACCGGCCGCGTGCGCGACCCGGAACGCGCGTCCCGGTGCCGCACCGTTGGAGCCGGCGCGCTGCGGCAACGGCCGCGGGCGCGATCATCGCGCTCGCGTTCCCGGCGCCATCGTGGTGGTGGCTGAGTTGGATCGCGCTGGTACCCGTGCTCGTGATCATCGAGCGGGCGCCGAGCGCGCGTGAGGGCATGATCCGTTCGTGGTACGCGGCGACAGGCTTCATGCTCGCGATGCACCATTGGCTCGCGCCGAACCTCGGCCCGTTCCTGCTGCTGCTCGCCGCGGTTCTCGGCCTGCTGTGGGTTCCGTGGGGCTGGCTCGTGTGGCGGCTCCTCGCCCGGCCGACGCCCGGGTCGCTCGCGGGCGCGCTCGTGCTCGTGCCGTCGGGCTGGGTCGCGATCGAGTCGATACGTTCGTGGTCGGCGCTGGGCGGGCCGTGGGGTCTGCTCGGGGCGAGTCAATGGAACTTTCGTCCCGCGCTCGCGGCCGCGTCGCTCGGCGGCGTCTGGCTCGTGAGCTTCCTCATCGTGGCGGTGAACACCGCGTGGGTCGTTGCAGTCGAGGCGCCGGCGGCGGGCATGCGAACAATCGCGGTGGCGACCGCGGTGATCGCGACCGCACTCGGTCCCTTCTGGTACGCGGTGCAGCCCGCGGCTCCGGCGCGCACGACGGCTCGGGTCGCGATCGTGCAGCCCGGCATCGTGCACGGCGCCGGCACGCGCGTCGATCAGGGTGAAGCGCTCACCGAGTCGCTCACGAAGAGCCTCGCGGGCTCGCCGATCGATCTCGTGGTGTGGGGCGAGAGCAGCTTCGGCTACGACCTCTCGGCGCGTCCCGATCTGCTCGCCCGTCTCGAGCAGATCTCGCGCGAGGTCGGCGCGCCGATCCTCATCAACGTCGATGCGCGTCGCGGCGCGAACGGCGGGATCTACAAGACGTCGGTGCTCATCACGCCGCAGGGCGTCGACGGCACGTACGACAAGATGCGCCTCGTCCCGTTCGGCGAGTACATCCCGTTCCGGTTCGCGCTCGGCTGGCTGTCGCGGTTCACCGAGGCGGCGAAGGAGGATCGACGCCGGGGATCACATCTCGCGGTGTTGCACCCCGACGGTCTGAGCATCGGCCCGCTCGTGTGCTTCGAATCCGCGTTCCCCGACATGACGCGCAACCTCGCCAACCGCGGCGTCGACCTCATCGTCGTGCAGTCGGCCACGTCGACGTTCCAGGGCAGCTGGGCACCCGCACAGCACGCGAGCCTCGCGGCGGTGCGCGCCGTCGAGACCGGGCGTCCCGTGGTCCATGCCGCGCTCACGGGTGTTTCATCGGTGTTCGACGCCCGCGGGCGG
>DATMUX010000228.1:0-3109 GCA_035563695.1 Acidimicrobiia bacterium | reverse complement strand
ATGCCTGCGTCGACGTGGTGCGCGAGGTGCCAGCCGATGTGATAAGGCACGAGCGCGAAGCGAGCGGCCGGTGATTGCCGAACCGAGTGCGTGGTGAGGCGCCGGTCCTTCGATCGCTGCATCCCGCCGTGCTCGGCGATGGCGCGCAAGCGGTTGATCACGCGCCAGACGGTGAGGTACGGCAGGAACCACAAGATGAAGTACACCCACGGGTGGCCCAAGGCGATGCCGATCACGATCAGCACCAGCTGCGTGCCGACGATCGCGCGCGCCTGGAACCGGATCGACGCATCCTGGGCGCGGACCGCACGCAACAGGCCCTTGAAGAGCTTCCAGCCCGTACGGCCCGTCGCGTCGCGCACGAGCTTGCGTCGCAGCGATGCCGAGGTGATGGGGTAGTCGCGGTATAGCGGGATGTCGGGCTCGTCGGGACCGAACTCCTCGCGGTGGTGCGCCATATGGCCGCGGCGGTACGCGTCGATCGGCGTGAAGGACGGGAAGCCGAGCAGCCAGCGGCCGACGAAGTCATTGACCTTGCGGTTGCGGAAGAGGAGACGGTGCGCGGCCTCGTGCATGAGGGCCGCGAACTGGGCGTGGGCACGGCCCATGAGCAGGAACGCGGCGATCCACACGAACCAGTTGTCGATCCACACCGCCGCGACGATGATCCCTATCGTCTGGGCGTAGAGCAAGAAGAGGGCGCATGCGTTGCGCGCGTTGGGGATGCGGCGGAGCTCCTCGCGGAACGCCGGCGCCGGCCGGCCTGTGTCGCCGATCGTGCCGGTCGCGTGGAAGCCGGCGAGCGCCTCGGGATCGGGGAGCATCGTGACGGTCACGAGCACATATTACAATCTCACGACAGATGTCACCAGTACGTAACACCCCGCCCACCCCGCCCACCCCGCCCGCCCCGGCCGAGATTGCGCTCCTCGATCGGCCCCTGCCGGCGCGGTCACTGGTCGTGAGCCTGCTGCTGCGCACCGAACCGCCGGGTATGCGGGGCGCACGCCTGGTGCAGTGGTGCGGATTGTTCGGCGTGCCCGAGGGCACCGCGCGGGTCGCGCTGAGCCGCATGCTGGAGCGCAACGAGCTCACCGCGCGCGACGGCGTCTACGCGCTGGCCGGGCGTACCCGCGACCGGCGCGTCGCGCAGGACTGGAGTCTCGAACCCAGGCCGCGAGCCTGGCGCGGCCAGTGGCTCCTCGGCATCGTCACCGGCGGGGCACGCGCCGCCGACGAGCGCTCCGCGCTGCGCGACGCGATGCGGCGCCTGCGGTGTGCCGAGCTGCGCGAGGGATTGTGGACCCGACCAGACAACCTCCCGCGCGTCGCGGCGCCGGCCGACGCGTGGGCGGTGGCGGACGAGCAGTGCCGCTGGTGGACGGCGCGTCCCGACGAGGACCCCGAACTGCTCGCAGGCCGCCTCTTCGACGTCACCGCGTGGGAACGGCGCGCGGCGCTGCTCACGAAACGACTGACGGTTGCGACGCGCGTGCTCGGCACCGACCGCGACACCTTGGCCGACGCGTTCGTCGTCGGCGCGGCCGCGCTCGCCCACGTGCGCGCCGACCCGCTGCTCCCGCCGACGCTCGTCGGCGAGCCGAAGGCGGGCGACGCGCTGCGCCGGGCATACCGCGCCTACGAGGCGGCGTTCGCGCGTGCGCTGCAGTCGTGGTTCCGCGAACACTGAGTTAGTGTCGGCACCGTGAGCGCCTTCTCGGCATCGGAGCTTCTTGCCGACGCGGGCCGAGTGCTGCCCGATGTCGTCGACCTGCGCCGCCGGATCCACCGCGTCCCGGAACTCGGCCTGTCGCTACCCCGCACGCAAGCCGCGGTGCTCGACGAGCTCGAGGGTCTGGGTCTCGACGTGCAGACCGGTCGCGCGGTCACGTCGATCGTGGCCGACCTTCATGGGGGCGACGGACCGACGGTCCTCCTGCGCGCCGACATGGACGCGCTCCCGCTGCCCGAGGACACCGGCCTCGACTACGCGAGTGAGATCGACGGCTGCATGCACGCGTGCGGCCACGACGCTCACACGGCGATGCTGGTGGGCGCGGCGCGCGTGCTGCACGCACGCCGCGGCGAGCTCCACGGCACCGTCCGGCTGATGTTCCAACCCGGGGAGGAGGGATACCACGGGGCGCGATCCATGATCGACGAGGGTGTGCTCGACGGCGGGCGAGGCGGGCCGGTCGACGGCGTCTTTGCCCTGCACGTCTCGCCGAACCTCCCGACGGGATCGATCTGGACGCGCGGCGGACCTTTGATGGCATCGGCCGATCAACTCGAGATCACCGTCCGCGGCAAGGGCGGGCATGCGTCGACGCCGTACCTCGCGAACGACCCGATGCCGGTCGCGGCCGAGATCGTGCAGGCGCTGCAAGTGCTCGCGACGCGCCGAATCAACGCGTTCGACCCCATCGTCGTCACGATCACGAAGATCCGCGCCGGCACCGCCGACAACGTGATCCCCGAGCGCGTCGAGATGCTCGGGACACTCCGCGCGGTGTCGGAGCACAGCCGCACGCACGCGCTTCGCCGGATGCGCACACTGGTCGAGGGGATCGCGCAGGCGCACGAGATGACGGCGGAGCTGTGCGCGCGTCCCGGGTATCCGGTGACCGTGAACGACGACGACGGCGCCGCGTTCGCGCTGCGCGTCGCGGCCGACCTGTTGGGGCCCGACAACACTGGGCGCATGCCCTCGCCCGTAATGGGAGCCGAGGATTTCTCGTACGTGCTGCAGCAACGAAAAGGCGCGATGGCATTTCTCGGCGTCTGCCCCCCGGGCCAGCAGCCCGCGCGGGCGCACGCGTGCCATTCGAACCGTATGGTCATGCACGAAGACGCGATGCGCGCCGGCGTGGCCATGTACGCGGCGATGGCGATCGAGTACCTCGCGACCGCCGGAGCGGCTACCGGCCTGCGCTAGTCTCGACGGTTCCGGGGCGGTTAGCTCAGTTGGCTAGAGCGCATCCTTCACACGGATGAGGTCGGAGGTTCGAGTCCTCTACCGCCCACCCGGACCGCTGACACCGAGCCGAAGGGGCCGGGAAGCGACACCCGGACCGCGGACAGGCCCAAGCGAGGCGCACGGGCAGGGCGG
>DATMUX010000227.1:0-2225 GCA_035563695.1 Acidimicrobiia bacterium | reverse complement strand
CGATCGCGATGCGCTGCCGCTGGCCGCCCGACAGCGAGTAACCGTGTTCGCCGACCACGGTGTCGTAGCCGTCGGGGAGCCCGAGGATGAACTCGTCGGCTCCCGCCAGTCGCGCGGCGCGCACCACGGCTTCGCGCGGGGCCTCCGGGTCGGCAAAGGCGATGTTGTTGCGGACGCTGTCGGAGAACAAGAAGGTGTCCTCGAACACCAGCCCGACCGCGCGCCGCACGTCGTACAGCCGCGCGTCGCGCACGTCGGCGCCGTCGATGCGCAGGTGCCCGGCGCCGATGTCGTAGAAGCGGGGGATGAGCCGGGCGACCGTCGTCTTGCCCGACGCGGTCGCGCCGACCAGCGCCACCGCCTCGCCACCGGGGATGTGCAGGTCGAGGTCGTCGAGGACGGGGCGGCCCCCGCGGTACGCGAACGTCACCTGCTCGAACTGCACGTCGCCCGGCCCATCGGGAAGGGGCTGTGCGTGCGGGTCGTCGGCGATCTCGGGATCGGTCGCGAGCACGGAGTCGATCCGCCCGCCCGCGGCGGCCGACCTCGGGAGCTGGCCGACCAGCATGCCGATCATGCGCAACGGCCAGATCAGCATGAACACGTAGAGGTTCGCGGCGACGATGTCGCCGACCTGCAGCTTGCCCGAGAGCACTTGGTGGCCGCCGTACCACAGGATGCCGACGAGACCGAGTGTCGGCAGCAGGTCGATGAGCGGCATGAAGTTCGCGCGCAGGCGCGCTTGATCCATCGAGCGGTCGTACACACTGTCGACCTCGGTCGCGAGGCGCCCCCGCTGCAGGCGCTCGGCGCCGAAGCCCTTGACCACGCGCACGCCCGTGACGCTCTCCTCGACGACGCCCGAGAGCTCGGAGAGCTCCTGCTGGAGGCGCATGCCGACCGGGTACATGCGCCGGTTGAAGCGCGTCGCCGAGAAGTTGAGGAGCGGCAGCGCGCCGAGGGCGAAGAGCGCGAGACCGGGGCTGCGGAGCACGAGGATGACGGCGACCGCGACCATCTGCAAGCTGCTGGCGATCGTCAGCGGGATCAGCAGCACCACGTTGTTGATCTGCTGGATGTCGGTGTTCGCGTAGGCCATCAGCTGACCGATCTGCGCGCGGTCGTGGAACGCGAAGTGCAGCCGTTGCAGGTGCGCGACGAGCTTCATGCGGATGTCGGTCTCGACGCGCCACGCGAGCCCGAACGCGGCGTAGCGGCGCACGCCGGTGCAGACACCCTGGATGGCGCCGACGACGAGAATGGCCGCCGTCCACCCGAGCGTGACCTTCCAGTCGTCGTGCGTGATGCCGCGGTCGATAGCGGCACCCGCGAAGAGCGGCACGCAGACGCGGGCCGCCGCCCACACGACGCCCGCGCCGACACCGAGGTACATCATCCCGCGGTGCGGGCGCACCGCACCGCGCATCAGGCGCCAGCCCCGTTTGCGGGTCTGGGCGTCGGCTTCGATCTCGTCGGTGACCGGTTCGCTCGTCTGCGGTTCGCTCGTCTGGTTGCCGGCGTCGTCCCCGTCGTCCACTTCGGCGCAGGCTACCAGCGCGACCCTGACGCCCCTGTCAGGAATTCGGCCTATCAGGAATCAGGGTGCGGCGGTGAACCGGAGGCTGTCGAGCATGCGATCGATCTCGGCCCGGCGGGCCGTCGGCGTTCGCGGACCGATGACGTACGTGATCGAGTACTCGTGGTCACCGTCACGCAACAGGGCGATCCAGGCCTGGAGTCCGTTCGACATTGGACACCCGGGCGAGTAGGAGATGCTCGACGAGTGCGCCGGGCGTGGACTGGGCATGTTGCCCGGCCAGTTGTTCGGCCATTCGCCGATCCAGACGTAGGCGCCGCCCGCGCCGATGCCGTCGACCGCGACCTTCGCGATCTCGCTCGGGCACGCGGATTGGTTGCCGGAATTCCGCGACGGCGAGAGCGGCACCGTCGCGATCGAAAAGAGCTCATGCGGGGACACGAGCCACGGCGTCAGAGACTTCTCGCTGACGTACCACCCGTACTCGACGGCGATGGTCGCATCACCCCGCGAGACCGTCGTCGATCGCGGACCCGTCGTCGACGTAGAAGGTTCGTGGGTCACCTGAACGGTCGTCGCGTGCCTTTGGGACCGCGCGATCCCCACGACGAGCACGACGACCACCCCGGCGAGGGCGACGGCTGCGATCACGCGGCGCACCCGGGCTCGGCGGCGCGGGCCGTCGAGG
>DATMUX010000226.1:0-3052 GCA_035563695.1 Acidimicrobiia bacterium | reverse complement strand
CGACACCCTCCGATCGCCATCGCCGCCGACCAGAAGCGGGCCTTGTTCACGAGCACCGGATGGAGCGCGAGCGCGCGCCGCCCGTGCGCCGCACGGAACGAGTTCAGCCAGACGTACAAGGAATGCTCGGCCGCAACACTTGCGGCCGGCCAGCTCGCGGGGGCCGCGGATTGTGTGGCGGTGAAGCCCGGTGGCCGCGGCACGCACCCCGACAGTGTGACCGCGAGCGCGCAGGCCGCGATGGACCCGATGACCCGGCGTACGTGCACCTCGAACCCCCAATCCGCAGCGCCCACCAAAGTCTGACGGCTCGAGGTCTCCGGAGGGGTGATGCCGCGCGTCGTCCCTGGTCGGAGACCGGAACCGGTGACCGACGTCAGGATTATGTCAACGTCGTGCCGACCTTCGTCCGTACTCATCGCGCACGGTGCCTGCGCGCAGCTCCACGGTTCGCGATCGGCAACGCGCACCGCGCCAGACTGGCGCCCATGACTCGCCGTGCTCTCGTCGTTGTCGGTGTCGTGCTCCTCGTTGCGTTCGGTGCGACGAGCGCGTCCGCCGTTTCCACCTGGCCCGTGTATCACCTCGACAACCAGCGCACCGGCAACGACACCTCGGAGCCGGCGCTAGTGCCGACGCACGCGGCGTGGTCCGCCGGGCTCGACGCGTCTGTGTACGCGCAGCCCCTCGTGTTCAACGGTCGCGTCTACGCCGTGACCGAGAACGACACGGTGTACGCGCTCGACGCGCACGACGGCCGGGTGCTCTGGAAGCGGCACGTCGGCACCCCGATGACGAACGTGATCGGTCAGGTCGGGTGCGGCAATGTCGATCCGCTCGGCATCCTGTCGACGCCGGTCATCGACACGGCGCGACACACGATCTTCGTGCTTGCGACGTTCCAGGACGCGCCGCCCGGTCACATCCACCATCAGCTGATCGGGCTCGACACCCAGACCGGTATCCCGTCCGTTTCGGCCAACGCCGATCCCGGCGGTGTCCAGGACCCGCTCTACATCCAGCAGCGCGCCGGCCTGGCGCTCGGCAACGGGCGTGTCTACATCGGGTACGGCGGTTACGCAGGTGACTGCGGCCCGTATCACGGATGGCTCGTGTCGCTCACCGAGAGCGGCACCGGGAAGGTCGCCTACAACGTCACTCCGCACGATGGTCTCGGGGCGATCTGGGAGACGGGCGGGCCCGCGATCGACGCCGCCGGCAACATCTTCGCCGGGACGGGCAACAACGACCCACACGTCAACACCGGCGACTTCGGCGAGAGCGTGCTGAAGTTCGATCCCACGCTGCACCGGCTCGCGAACTTCTCGAGCTCGAACGCATCCGGCGACGCCGACTTCGGCACGACCACGCCCGCGCTCGTGGGCGGGAACATGGTGTTCGAGATCGGGAAGCAGAACGACGGGTACCTGCTCGATACCGGCGATCTCCACAAGATCCAGCAGCTCACGGTGTGTCCGTCGAGTGAGGCGAAGGGCGCCGATGCCTTCGACGGTTCGCACCTCTACGTACCGTGCGACGCGGGGATCCAGGAAGTGAACATCGACACGGTGCACCGTTCGATGAGTCTCGGATGGACCGGGCCCGGCACCGGCGCGTCCGGCCCGCCACTCCTGGCCGGCGGCGCGCTCTGGTCGGTCGATTCGAGCAGCGGGCAGCTGTACGCGCTGAACAAGGCGACGGGCGCGACGCTTCCCGGATTCCCGATCAACATCCCGAGCGGCGTGCCGCACTTCGCTGCGCCGTCGGCCGCGCTCGGACTCGTTCTCGTCGGGACGAACTCGGGTGTGAGTGCGTTCGCCGGGCCGTCGGGTGTTCCGCCGCACGCGCCCAACGCGTGCCTGCCGGCTCCGAACCACATCGGTTACTGGGTCGCGTCGAGCGACGGCAACATCTACCCGTTCGGCGGCGCGCCGCCTTGCGGATCGCTGGTCGGCACGCCCCTCGGGTCCCCGATCATTGCAATGGCCGGGAAGTCGACGCCGGGTTACTGGCTCGCGGCGCGCGACGGCAGCATGTACGCGTTCGGGACGGCGCACTTCTACGGTTCGATGCACGACCGCCCGCTCGCCCGCCCCATCGTCGGCCTGACCGCGCGACCCCAGAGCGACGGCTATTGGCTGGACGCGTCCGACGGCGGGATCTTCGCGTTCGGCAACGCGCACTTCTACGGTTCGATGGGCGGCCATCCGCTCGCCCGCCCGATCGTCGGCATGGCCGCGACCCCGTCGGGCAAGGGCTACTGGCTGGTCGCGTCCGACGGCGGGATCTTCGCGTTCGGCGACGCGCCGTTCTTCGGCTCGATGGGGGCCGTACAACTCAACAAGCCTGTGGTCGCCATGGCGGCCACTCCTGACGGCGGTGGCTACTGGTTGTTCGCCTCCGATGGCGGCGTGTTCTGCTTCGGCGACGCTCAGTTCCTCGGTTCTATGGGGGGGACCGTCCTCAACAGGCCCATCGTGGGTGCGGCCGCGCCGGACGCGGGCGGCTATTGGCTCGTGGCGTCCGATGGCGGCGTCTTCACCTTCGGCGACGCCGTGTACGCCGGGTCCCTCGGCGACCACGTCCTGTCGCGCCCCATCGCCGCTATGGCGGCCTCGAGCCGCGCAGGGTACTGGCTCATCGACACCAACGGCGCTGTCACGGCGTTCGGCGACGGCGGCTACTTCGGATCTGCCCCCCAGCACATCGCTGGCCGAGTGGTGGGACTCGCCGACGGCCCAGGCTCGGGCGCCGTCGCCAACGGCTCGTATCCGTCGGGCGCATATGGCTACGACGTCTCGGTGTTCCAAGACAACGCCACCTGCACCAACGCCCTGCCCTCGGGGCACACCATCGGCATCGTGGAGGTGACCGGCGCGGCGAATGCCTTTCCCAACCCGTGTCTGGCCCACGAAGCGGCGTGGGCCGGTGGTGGCCTCAACCTGTACACCTTCCTCACGTACGGCACCGACGGCACTGCGCAGCCGGGGTGCCAGGGCGACATGGCCTGCAACTGGGGGTACGAAGCGTCGCGCTTTGCCTTCGACGAGGC
>DATMUX010000225.1:0-7862 GCA_035563695.1 Acidimicrobiia bacterium | reverse complement strand
CGAGCCCGCGTCAGGCCGGGCGATCGTGGCCGACCTTCTCTTCGAGCGCGGCCAGCGTCGCGGCGGACGTGGACACGACGATGTCGCCGTTGTGCGCGAACCGGCATCCGGCGGCCGCGACCGATGCCGTGAGCGCGGTGCCGTCGGCATAGCCGAAGAGCAACAGGATCGTCTCCGCGAAATCGGCCGGGCAGTTGAAGGCGGCCTTGTTCGGTACCACCGTGGCCGCGTTCAACGCCACGGCGATCGGGGTCGGATCGAGCCGCGCCGAGCCGGCGAGCGTTCCCACGCGTTGCGGCTGGTTCAGGCCGTGGTAGCGGCAGGCGAGGAGCTCCACGGGATGTCCGGGGACGAAGAGCGCCGCCGTGCCCGGGACCTGATGCGGCGGGACGACCGCGGGCGGGCGCGGCGGGCAGTGCAGCGCCGGTGCCCGGGACACGGCAGATGTCGTGGTCGTGGACGGCGCGGCCACCCCGGGGGTTGTCGGTGCGCTCCGCGGTGACGAAGCACAGCCCGCCGCCGCGATCATCGCGACGATCACGACCATCGATTCGAGTGCCGGCGACAACCATGACTGCGAACGGTCGAGCTTCATCCGAGTGGGACGATGCCACGGCGGCGATGGTTCCGGCGATCCGCGACGAGACCGGGCTACTCGTCGAGGTGTTCCGGAGTGCGGTGTTCGCCGAGCCGGGCCGCGGGGAACTGGCCCGAATCGGTCTCGTTGAACGTCCAGTCGGGTTGCTTGGCGCGGTGGTGCTCGTCGGCGTGCGCGACGCCGCCGGCGATGTCGAGCAGCTCGGCGACGAGCACCGGCTCGGCGGCCGGCGCGCGGCCCTCGACGTGTGCCTCGACGTCACCGGGGAACTGGTCGAGAACGCTCGTCGCGACGACCTGTTGCTGGGTCGCGAGCGAGCAGCGCGCACCGTCCGCGACCGTCGTGAGCCGGCGCCGGAGCTCGTCGAGATCCGCGGCGTGCGCCCGGCTGCCGCCGACCGCGGCGAGCAGCTCCGCGATGCGCAGGCCGTCGAGCTTGCACGGCGTGCACTGCCCGCACGACTCGACGGCCAGGAACCGCGCGACTCCGGCCGCGACGGCGACCACGTCGTCGGCGTCGTCGAAGACGATGAACCCGCCCGAGCCGAGCCCGCTGCCGATCGCCGCGAGCGCCTCGTAGCTCACCGGCGTGTCGAGCGCGGTCGCGGGGATGAGCGCCCCCGACACGCCCGGGAGCACGGCGCGGATCGTGCGACCGGGCTTGGCGCCACCGCCGACGCTGTCGATCACTGCGCGCAGCGGTGTACCCATCACGACCTCGCCGACCGCGTGCGTGCGGACCGAGCCCGTGACTGTGCACACGATCGTGCCCGGCGACTCCGGCGTACCTTCCGTGCGGAACCACTCCGCGCCGCGCGCCAGGATGCGCGCGACGTTCGCGAGCGTCTCGACGTTGTCGACCAAGGTCGGCGGCGCTTCGGTCTCGTGGGTCGCGCTCGCCATCTCGACGTGCGCGGGCAGACCGCTGCCGGACTCGACGTCAGCGGGCGATTCGACGACCTCGGTCACGCCCCGCCGGTACGGCGGTGCGATGCGCGGGAACGGGAAGCGGCCGTCGACCGTCTCCAAGAGCGCGGTCTCCTCGCCGTAGAGATACTCCTTGGGGCCTTCGAACACGTCGATGTCGACGCCGTCGCACCAGCCCTGCGCCCGCATCTCCGCGATCGCGTCCCGGAGTCGCCCGATCTCCACGACGAACGATTGCTTCGTCGCGACGACCACTCGATCGGCATCGACGGCGCGCGCGGCGATGAGCGCACCTTCGAGCACCTGGTAGGGGTCGTTCCTCAGGATCGTCCGATCCTTGAAGGTGCCGGGCTCGCCCTCGGCCGCGTTCACGACCACGGTCGTGCGCTCGACCTCGGAGCGATTGTCCCGCACGGTCCGCCACTTGCGTCCGGTCGGGAAACCGGCCCCGCCGCGACCGCGCAGGCCCGACGCGGCGACGATGTCGATGATCGCGTCCGGGTCGAGGCCTTGCGCGGCGTCCAGGCCGGAGCCGCCCCGGGCGCGCACGTATTCGGCGAGCGACTGCAAGGGCGACGGGTACAACACTCTGTGTACCAACGCCATGCGCACGAGTATCCCAGACCGCACGGCGCGCGCGACACCGCCCGAGGGTGTCAGGGCTTCGGCGGCGGTCCGTGCTTCGGAACGGTGGTGGGCGGCGGGTGCACCGTTGTCGGCGGCGTCGGTCGTGTCGTCGGTGTCGTGGCCGTGGTCGGCGGGGTCGTGGCCGTGGTCGGCGTCAAGGGCATGGTGGTCGAGGTGGTTGTTGTCGTCGAGGGGACGGAGGTAGTCGTCGGTGCCGGTCGGCGCGGGCGGGGCCGGTGCGACGCCGGGACGCCGGCCGTCGCCGCCGGCTCGCAGTTGTAGAAGTCGTAGGCGCGGTGATCGATCACGGTGACGTGGATCTGCTGGGTCGCGACCGAGCGCTGGAGGTGGGGCTTCCAAACGATGACCGTCTCCCGGACGTCGAACGCGTAGACCCGCCCGCGCGGCGTCCCGACGAACAGGTCCGTCCAGTCGGATGCGGACATGAGCGTCACGGGAAGCATCACGAAGTGCACGGGTGTCGGGATCTGCTTCCAGACACCCAGGCATGCCGCCGTCGTGTACCGCTGTACCAGGACGTAGTAGTCGATCGCGGCCTCGGCGCGCAGCCCGGCGCCGAGATTGGCCGCGTAGGCCCGATCGAGCGTGTCGATCATCGCCTGTATCGCCCGCCGGTCTTCGTCGAATTGTCGTCGCGCCGCGGGGCTGAGCGCCGCCGTCGCGTACCTGCGATCCTTGTTGGGGTCGGGTTGCCGGGCCCCGAGCGCACCGCGGTACCCGGCGATGCACGCCACCACGGCCAGCAGCACCACGCCGCCGGCCACGATGGGCCGGCGAGCGATCGCCGGCGCGGCAGGCGGCTCCTCGGACATCGTCGTCTCCCTGCGCGAGATCCGTACGACCTTATCGGGGCCGGCTCGTTCTCCACGCGCGCGCGTTGCCTACGTCGCCCCTGAGATCACGGATCGTCCGCTCCTCACCAGCGAGGCCACGACGGCGGCAGCGTTCCGCTCGGAGGGTTGGTGACGAGGATGCCCGGCGGTGCGCCCAGCGAGGACAGCAGCTGCGAGAAGTTGGCCCCGAACGCGGTGGAGTTGCCGCCGTCGAACTGCCCGGAGGAGCGGGCCATCGTGTCGGGGAGCCGCGAGCCGTCCGCCCAGCCGGTCTCGATGCCGTCGGGCCCGGCGTACATCTGGCCGAGCACCGTGTTCGACGTGACGCTCTGTCCGGGCTGCACCGACGACGCGATGTCTTCGGCGGCGTAGACGACGAGTCCGCGCGCGGGTCCGTCGGTGAGCTGGTAGGCGATGAAGGTGCCCCCGGGCCATCCGCCGCCGACGGTAGTGAGCACGACACCGTTGCCGATGGCGTAGATCGGGCCGAAGCCGCTGTAGTCGACGCCCTGATCGATGCGTTCGGCCGACAGGGCCGCGGCGCCGCGGAAGGGGTTCGCGTAGCCCCCGGGTGCGGGCGACGGTGACGGCGCAGGTGAAGGAGGCGGTGGTGTTGCGGGCGATGACGCCGGCGTTGTCGGGCTCGCCGCGGGCGCGGGTGCCGGCGTCGCCACCTGTATGGGCGCGGACGCGCTCGCCGGCGCAGCGACCGGTGCAGTCGCGAGCGCGCGCTCGGCCGCTTGCTGCGCGGCGGCGCGCTGGCGGGCCGCCGCGACGAGCAGTACACGAAGGTTGCCCTGGACGTGGGTCAGCATCGCCTCGTCCGACGCGATCGCCGACGTCGCCGCGTCGCGCGCGTGGGCGAGATCGGCGAGCGTCGCGCGCTCCTGCGCCTGCTCGGACTGCAACGCTTGTTGCGCGGCCTCGGTCTGGTCCTGATCGAGCGTGACGGTCGTGAGCGCGGCGTTCCACTTTGACGACACGGCGCCGAGGTAGCGGTTGTGCTCCGCCAGCGCGGAGACGCTGCCGGCATCGCTGAAGAGCATCAGCTCGGGTGAACCGATGTCGCCGCCTGTGACGTAGGCGTCGATCGCGGCTTTGCGTACCGTTGCCATGGCCGCGGACTCGGCGCGCCGATCAGCGTCGAGGCGTGCCTGGGCCCCGAGCGCCTGCGCATGGAGGGTGTCCAGGTGAGCCTGCACCTGGTTGTACCGGCCGACGAGCTCCTGGACATGCGCGCCTTGCGCGGCGATCCGTTGCTCGAGCTGCGTGATCTGCGCGCGGTCGGAATCGACGGTGGCTCCCGCGGCTACGGGAGTTGCGAGGACGGCCAGCGCGACGCAACTCGAGCTCATGAGCGCGAGGGAGATGCGGCCGCGCGATCGCAAGGATCGAAGCAACTTTGCCCGCAGCGGCAACATGGCGTTCGACGATAGACACTGCGATGCCGTGCGGACAACATATGGCAGCACTCAGCGTGCGTGGTGTCTTTCGCAGAGCGCGCACTCTGCGCGCGATACACAACCTTGACAGACGAACGAGCCGTCAGCCGTTGCCCTGCGAGTTGCCGTCGCCGAACTGCCGGTTCGACTGCACGGCGGGAACCGTCGACGTCGACACCGACGGTGGTTGATCGCCGTCGTCGTCGTGCTCGTGATGGTCTCCGCCCCCACCGTTGTCGTCGCACTCGTGATGCGACTCGTTCGCGTCGGTGTCGTGGCCGCCGTAATTGTCGGCGCGGACGGCGTCGTGGCCGCCTTGATCGCCTTGACCGCCCTGGCCGCCCTGGCCGCCCTGGCCGCCCTGGCCGTCGTGGTCACCCTGACCGTCGTGGTCATCGTGACCGTCGTGACCGCCGGAGCACGGCACGGTCGTCGTCGTCGAGCCGGCGACGGTCGTCGAAGTGTCCGCGACGGTCGTCGGCGTCGTGTCCGGCACCGTCGTCGAAGAGTCCGGCGCAACCGACGAGGAGGTCGTGTCGTTCACGGTCGTCGCCGTCGTGTCGGTCGGAGCCGTGGTTGCCGTGTCGGCAACACTCGTGTCGGTCGAGTCGACGGTGCCGGCCGTGCGGACCACGGCGCCGTGCGCTCCGCCCGGGGAGCCGTTCGAGCTCGCCCACGCGACACCACCGGACAGCACCGCCGCAGCGGTCGCCGCCACTACCTGGACTACGCGCCTGCGTCCGATCACGACTCCCCCTTCGGGCGGAACTGTGTCGACCAGGTATCGGCGACGGGCGAGGCCGAACTCGAGTCGCGACCGGATCCTTTACCGAACCCTTGCCCGTGGAGGACCGGGACCTGGGCGGGGGCGGAGACCGCCTGAACGGCGTTGTGCGAGCGGAGGGACTCGAACCCTCACCCCGTGAAGGACCGGGACCTAAACCCGGCGCGTCTGCCAATTCCGCCACGCTCGCGCGGGTGCATCTTCGCGCGGACTCACGCCGGCCGGATCGCCACCTCGAGCACGCCGGTCAGGTCCTCGCGCGAAGTCGCGGTCGCGCCGTCGGGAAA
Source organism: Acidimicrobiia bacterium (assembly GCA_035563695.1). GTDB lineage: Bacteria > Actinomycetota > Acidimicrobiia > IMCC26256 > PALSA-610 > DATMUX01. Next base: position 2,344 of record DATMUX010000225.1, on the reverse strand, counting down.
CTCGTAGTGATGCCAACCGGCGCACGGGGTGAGTACCTCGACGCCCTTGGGTGCGCGCCGCGCCTCGAAGCGGCACTCGACCCAGTCGCCGGTCATCGATATGGGCGGCGGTGTGCCCGCGGGCGCGGACGTGCGACCCACGGCGACTTCCACGACGCTGCCGTCGGCGGGAAGCATCGACGGTTCGAGCGTGAACCCGGCCGTCAACGTGCCCGCGCCACCGGTCGAGAACTCCGGGGCGCCGTCGCCGATGCGTGCGTACAACGTCGCGACCTTGCCGGGCTGCGGCGCTGCGACGGCGACCGCGTTCACGCGCGGCGCGCGCACGACGACCAGGGTGATCCGGTCGCCGAGCTGCGGACCGAAGGGGTCGTTGAACTTGCGGTAGTTGCGAATCTCGTACGCGGTCCGCCCGGTGAACCGATCGACGGTGGCGAGCCGCTCACCCGGTATCGAGGTGCCGACGACCAGGGTCCCGGCCAGGTGTGCGTCGTTGGCAACGCGCAGGTAGGGGTCGTTCGGGAACTGGGGCGGCTCGAACACCAGCCGGCGACCGGCTCCGGTGAGCCGCGCCAGCTCGGCGGATCGCGCGGCACCTTGCTGCGATGCCTCGTGCAGGACCGCGGCCGACGCGACCCCGGTCCACACCACGCCGATCACGACGACCGCGACACGCGCTGCAGTCGTACGCAGCAGTCGTACGCCCCACGCGGCCGCGATGCACAACGCCGCGAGCGCGGGGTAGTGGTAGAAGGGACCGAGCGCCCTCTCCAGCCGGAAACGGAACGCGTTGTCCACGCCCCACCAGAAGAAGTATCCGACGAGGACCGTGAGCATCATCGCGACGAGCAGCCACAGGCGCGGGTCGCGGCGCCGGCGGACGACGGCGACCCCGAGGCAGATCACGACGGCGGGCGCGAACGCAACGAAGCGCGGGTACACGGCGACGACGTGGCGCAGCGTCGCGAATGCTTCGCCGACCGTGTAATCCACCTGGCCCGTGTGCCCCGTGTTCGACACCACGAAGCTCGCGCGCCAACCGAAGCCGAACCGGTCGAGGTTTCCCGACACGTTGAAGGCCGAGCGGAGGGGCGAACCCATGACGCTCCAGTTGTAGGCACAGAACACGACGAGCAGTGGCGCCGCGCCGGCCGCAACCCACACCACGAAGCGGACGATGGACCGGTCGCGGACAGCTCGCCACGCGCAGTAGACCAGCGCCGGTGTGAGCAACAACACCGCGTCGTACGGACGGTGCAGCGCCAGCAACCCGCCGAGCGCGCCCGCGGTCACGGCCATCAGTGCGCCATGCGTTCGCTGCGCGCGCAGGAGCGCGGCCGACGCGGCCGCCCCGAGGACGAACGACAGCTGGTACCCGAGCAGCGACGCGCTCTGGACCCACACGAACGGTGATGCGACGATGAGGAAGCCGGCGATGAGCGCGACCCACTCGTCGCGTACCAGCTCCCACGCGAGCCACACCACCGCCAGCACGCCCGCGATCGACAGGAGCACGCGCGCGAACAGACTCGAGCCGAACACCTCGTCGGATGCCGCGATCAGCGCCGGCCAGGCCGGCTGGTACTTGAAGACGATGCGATCACCGCGAATCCCCGAGAGGAACGGCCGGAAGACGGGATCGTGGGTGCGGGCGGGCAGGGTCAGGTGCCCGGCAGCCAGCGTGTTGGCCTGGCTCTGGTAGGCGGCCTCGTCGAGGTTCGCGGTTCCGTCCGGGAACACGAAGTGCGCCGTGAGCACGGTCGCGAGCGCGGCGGCGATCGCGAGACCGGCGAGCGCGAGCAGGACGGCCGCGCGCGGCCTCGTCTCGTTCCCGGACGCCGTCTCGGGAGCTATACCGACGTCCAGCCGCCGTCGATGCACACGACTTGACCCGTCATGAACGAGCTCGCGTCGCTCGCGAGGAACAGCAGCGCGCCGTCGAGCTCGCCCTCTTCACCTCCGCGGCCCATCGGCGTGCGTTGTCGCATCCATCGCTCGGATCGCTCGTCACCGAACATGCGGCCTTCGGTCATCTCGCTGCGGAACCAGCCGGGCGCGAGACAGTTGACGCGTACGCGCTTCCGAGCCCATTGCGCGGCGAGCTCACGGGTCAGGTTGACGAGCCCACCCTTCGAGGCCGCGTACCCGGCCTCGGGAATCTGGCCGACGCCGACCAGACCCCAGATCGACGCCACGTTCACGATCGCGCCGTGCGCCTCCGATGCGACCATCGCCCGCGCGCATTCGCGTGCGAGCTCGAACGGCGCGACGAGATTGACTCGCAGCGTGGCCCGGAATTTGTCGGTCGTCTCGTCGAACGCGGGCGCGGGTTCGCTGGTTCCCG
>DATMUX010000224.1:0-4156 GCA_035563695.1 Acidimicrobiia bacterium | reverse complement strand
GGCGCGCCTCGTCGTCGGAGAAGGGCGGAACGCGGAACGTCACGTCGCCGAACACCTCGACGAAGACCCCGCCGAGGCCCATCGTGACGACCGGGCCGAAGAGCTCGTCGTGCGACACGCCGACCAGCGTGTCGACGCCGCCGCCGACCATCTCGCACACCAGCACACCTTCGATGCGAGCGGTCCGATCGGCGCGTTTGGCTTTGCGCAACAGCTCGTCGTACGCGGCCCGCACCTCCTTCACCGACGACACGCCCACCTTCACGACGCCCGCATCGGTCTTGTGCAGGATGTCGGGCGACGACACCTTCATGACCACCGGGAGCCCCAGCTGGTTCGCGGCCCTCACGGCCTGCGCGGCCGACGCGCACAGCACGTCGCGTGACGTCTTGATGCCGTACGCCTTGAGGAGCTGCTTCGACTGCCATTCGCTCAGCGCCTCGCCCGATCGCAGCCCGGCGAGCAGCGCGCGCGCCTTCTTGGCCGCGGGCAGCGGTTCACGCGGCGCGTCGGTGAACGGCGATCGATACCGGGCGGCGAACGTCCAGTAGTCGACGTACGACCGCACCGCGCTCACGCAGTTTGCGAACGTGCGGAACACCGGCAGGCCGCCGTCGAGCAGGCGCTTGTAATACGTGTCGTCGGTTCCGGCGGGAGCACCCCAGACCACAAAGATCGGCTTCGTCGCGGTGCGCGCCGCGTCGATGATGTCGCGGGTGAACGGGTCGCTGAAGATCGCGACCGCGCCCGTGATCGGGATGACGACGATGTCGACCTTGGGATCGGAGAGGATCACGTCGAGGATCTTGCGCCCGCGCGCGTCGGCCACCGGAGGCCCGCCGCAGTCGACGGGATTGGACACGCGCAGGTATGCCGGGATCAGCCCGTCATGGAGCTGCTTCTGCGACTCTTTCGTCAGATCGGGGAGCGCGAGCCCCGCGTCGGCGAGCACGTCGGCCATGTGCGCGCCCGTGCCGCCGCTGATCGCATACACGCATACCCCTGGGTCGCGCTCGCTTCGCCTGCTTCGCTCACCGCCTCGTATCCACGCCGGGAGCTTGTCCGGGCGAGTACGCGCCAGGGCGGCCGACACCTCCAGCAGCTCGTCCAGGCCGTCGACGCGTGTGATGCCGAACTGCCGGAACACGGCCGACGTCACCGCGTCGGAACCCGTGAGGTGCCCGGTGTGCGACTGCGCCATCGACCGGCCCGCGGCGGTCTTGCCGACCTTGACCATCACGATGGGCTTGCGCAGCTGCGCGGCGTGGTCGGCGGCGAGCATCAGCGTGCGCCCGTCCTTGAAGCCCTCGATGTAGCACGCGATCACGCCGACCTCGGGCTGATCGGCGAAGTGGCGCGCGAAGTCGGCGAACTCCAGGTCGACCTCGTTGCCGGTCGGGGCCCAGTGCGTGAGGCGGATGCCGATCTCCTGGCCCTGGAACACCGGCCGGCCCTGGTGCCCGGACTGCGTGATCAGCGCGATCGACGGGCCCGACAGGTCGTCGCGGAAGTCCTCGAACGCGTTCAGGTTGGTGTTCGGCCCGAGGAGGCGCACGTCGCCACCGCGCACGAGATCGGCGAGATGCTGCTCGCGCTGCGCGCCCTCCGCGCCCGTCTCGGAAAAGCCGGCGGCGAAGATGACCGCGAACTTGGCCTTGCGCTGGAGCACTTCCTCGAACGTCTGCTCGGCGCGGCCGGTGAGGATGATGGCGAGGTCGATGTCGCCGGGGATGTCGAAGACGGAGCGGTAGCACGGGTGCCCGAGCACGGTGTCGTACTCCGGATGCACCGGGTAGAACGTCGCGCCGTGCTGGCGCGACCACGCGTCGAACTTGCGCGTCATCGCGGTGTTGGGTTTCGCCGATGCTTCCGAGGCGCCGATCACCGCGATGGTGCGCGGGTGGAGGAACGCTTCGATGTCGACGTCGCGCATGCGCAGCGGCCGGCCCGAGACGTCGAGGGGCGCATCGGGCGGCATTGCGGTGGACATGGGCGGCTCCGGGCGGCGGCGAGGCGGACGGCTGGAAGTATGACGGCCGCGTCAGCGGAAAAGCCATTCGGATAGTTTCGGGGAGATCATGTTGCGCCGCGTCGTCATCGTCGGGACTTCGCTCGCCGGGCTGCGGTCGGCCGAGGCGTTGCGGCGCGAGGGGTTCGACGGGCGCATCGTCGCGATCGGTGCCGAGCCGCACCTGCCGTACGACCGGCCGCCGCTGTCGAAGGAATTGTTGCGCGGCGAGTGGGAGCCGGAGCAGCTGGTGCTGCGCAGGCAGGGCGTGGACGACCTCGAGCTCGACTGGAGGCTCGAGGCGCGCGCGGTCGCGCTCGACCTCGCGGCGCGTGAGGTCGAGCTGCACGACGGCGAGCGCGTCGCGTTCGAAGGGCTCGTGATCGCGACCGGGTCGACGCCCCGGCGCATGCCGAACCAGCCGAACCTCGCGGGGGTGTTCACCCTGCGAACACTCGACGACGCGCTCGCGCTGCGCGAGTTGCTGAACGCGCGGCCGAAGGTCGTGGTGATCGGCGCGGGTTTCATCGGGGCGGAGGTCGCGGCCGCGTGCCGCATTCGCGGGCTCGACACGACGGTGCTCGAGATGTTGCCGCAGCCGATGTCCCGTGGGCTCGGACCGGAGCTGGGCTCGGTCATCGCGGCCGTGCACCGCGACCACGGCGTGAAGATGCGCACGGGCGTGCTCGTCGACGGGCTCGAGGACGACGGATCCGGGCAGGTGCGCGGCGTGCGGCTCGGTGACGGGTCCGTCGTCGACGCCGACGTCGTCGTCGTGGGTGTGGGCGTCGGGCCGGAGACGGCGTGGCTCGAGGGTTCGGGCCTCTCGCTCGACAACGGGGTCGTATGCGACGCGACGTGTCTGGCGGCGCCGGGCGTCGTGGCCGCCGGCGATGTCGCACGATGGCCCAATCCGCTCTTCGACGGCGCGTCGATGCGGCTCGAGCACTGGACGAACGCGACCGAACAGGGAGTGCACGTCGCGCACCGGCTGTTGGGGCGCGAGACGCCGTTCGCACCCGTGCCGTTCGTGTGGTCGGATCAATACGACCGCAAGATCCAGACGGTCGGTGTCGTCGACGCCGACGCCGAGATGCACGTCGCGCACGGTACGCTCGACGAGCGCCAGTTCGTCGCTCTGTTCGGGCGCGACGGCCGCCTCATCGGCGCGCTCGGCTTCAACCGGCCCCGCTTCGTGATGCAGTACCGCAAGCTGATCGCGGAGCGGGCGACGTGGGACGACGCGCTCGCGGTCGCCCGGGCGTCATCCTCGTGAATCAAGGCGAAACGCGCGTGACAGAAAGCCCGTATTCCGGCCCCGGCCACACAAGTACGCGGGCGCCCGCACCGGCGCGGCTGGTCACTCCGCGCTTCGTGCTCGTGGTGACGTGCGGGCTGTGTTACTTCCTCGCGCTCGCGATGCTCACGCCGGTCCTCCCGCACTACGTCGAGGACGTGCTGGGGTACGGCGAGCTCGCAGTCGGTGTCGCGGTGGGTGCGTTCGCAGTCGGCGCGGTCGCGCTGCGCACGTACGCGGGCCGGCTCGGCGACCGGCTCGGCCGGCGGTTGCTCATCGTCGCCGGCGCGTTGATCGTCGCCGCGTCGACGGTGCTCTACGGGCTCGTGCACGCGCTGTGGTGGCTGATCCTGATGCGCGTGTTCACGGGCTTCGGCGAGGCCGGGTTCTTCGTCGGCGCGGCGACGATGATCACCGACCTGTCGCCTGCCGACCGGCGGGGCGAGGCCGTGAGCTACTGGTCCGTCGCGGTCTACGGCGGCCTCGCGTTCGGCCCCGCGCTCGGCGATGCGTTGCGCACGCAAACCGGGAACTTCCTCCTGACGTTCGTCGTGTCGGCCGCGCTCGCCCTCGTGGCGACGGTGCTCGGGCTGTTCACGCGGGAGGTGCCCCGCGAGCAGGAGGCCGTCGAGAGCGCACACTTGTTCCACCGCTCGGCGGTCGGGCCGGGCTTCGTGCTGCTGCTCGGGTTCATGCCGCTCGCGGCGTTCGGACCGCTCATCCCCCTCTACGTCGACCAGGGGGTCAAGGCGTCGGCCGGCCTGATCTTCTTGTTGTACGGCGCGTTGATCCTCCTCGTACGCGTCGTCGGTGCGCGCATCCCCGACCGGCTGGGCGCACGCCGCACAGGG
>DATMUX010000223.1:0-2218 GCA_035563695.1 Acidimicrobiia bacterium | reverse complement strand
GCGGTCGCGCGATCGAGCGTGTTCTCCGCCGGCAGGCCCCACCACGACACGCGAAACGTTCCCAGCGCGCGTTGGGTGCCGGCGTCGAGCGCGCGGGTCCGCGTCGCGCCGTGCTCTACGACGTCCCACGCATCGACCGCGGTGCCGCCGCCCTCGTCGCGCAGGAGGTCGCGAAACCACGGGAGGTACTCGATGCCGTGACCGTCGGCGTCGATCACGGCATGGTCGAGCCCGGCGCGGATCTCGGCGGCGCTCGCGGCCACGGTGCGACCTCTCTGCTCGGTCAGCCGGCCGGGAGCTCGCTCCGCCCGCCCGTGGCCCACCAGCTCGCGGTGAGTCGCAAACCCTCGACGTTGGCGCGCGGCTGGATCTCCTCGAATACCCGCTTGTACCCGGTGCGATGGATGCGCCATGCGCCGTCGCGCTTCTCGTACTCGTCGTCGTAGAACGAGCAGCCACGCACCGTGAGCTCGAAGTCGGTCATGACGACGACGTCGTCGAGCGCCCACACGCCGTGCGCCGAATCGGGCCCGGTGAGGTCGATCTCGGGGTGGTGCATCTTGTGGCTCGAATGGAACGTCTCCGCGCCCATCGAGCGGCGCAGGAAGTCGACGATCGCGTCGCGCCCCTCGAACGTGTAGCCGCCGCCGCTGTAGGCCGCGATCGCATCGGGTGTGAAGCATTCGGCGATCTCGTCCCAGAGCTTCTGGTCGAGGCACCGGGCGTAGCGATACTTGAGCCGCTTGATCAGCTCGATCTCGACGAGATCCTCGGGCGTCATGCGGGCGACGCTACCTCGGGGAGTGCGGCGCGCCTCGGTGACGCGCGGGGCCGGTCGACGCCTCCCGTGTAACTTGACATAACGGGCATTATCGGCGCCCAGGGGAGCGTGACCGGCGCGACGCCCCATCACAGGCGCGGCACGAGGCCGGAGTACGCTCGGCCACGCGAACTGGCCCGCACCGAGCGGGCCGGTCGTGAACGAGAAACGAGTGTGTGTGGCACAAGGTACGGTCAAATTCTTCAACGCGGACAAGGGTTACGGGTTCATCTCTCGGGAGCAGGGAGACGATGTGTTCGTTCACTTCTCCGCGATTCAAGGTGAGGGCTACAAGACCCTGCAGGAGGGTCAGCGCGTCGAGTTCGAGGTCGGTCGCGGCAAGAAGGGCGACGAGGCGCAGAACGTACGCCCGATCTGACCCTCGGGCCGGCCGTCGCTTTTGGAGGGCGGCCGGTCCGGTAGCTGCGGCCTCGTTCGGGTGCCGCACGTGGCGCGGCTCATGATGGCGTTGTCATCCCGATAGATCTCGCACGTCCTAGGAGTTCAGTTGAGCCGCGGTTGGGCCTATCTGACCATGGTGATAGCCGTGCCGGTGTTCGCCGTGATGATCTGTCAGGTCGCCATGCTCGCGACAACGGTGTACCTACACCGTTACCTCGCGCATGGCGCGATCGAGCTGCGGCCCGAGGTGCGCGCTGTGGCCAGGGTGGTGATCTGGACCACGACAGCACTGAAGCCGCGTCAATGGGCGGGGGTGCATCGTTATCACCACGCCGCCGAAGACACCCCGGACGACCCGCACAGCCCAGCCAACTTCGGTGGCGAGCGTCGCGGCGCGTGGCATGTCTTCTGGCACAACGCCCCGCTCTACACGCATGCCACCCGCGATCCACGGCTCGTCGGGAAGTACCGCGATCTCACCGCCGACCGATGGGACCACTGGTTCTTCGATCACGGCGAAATGGGGCTCCTGATCGGTGTCGGCGTCGCGTGCATCACAATGGCAGGTGTCGGCCGCTGGCTCGTGGGCGGATGGATCGGTATCGCAATCGGTATCGCAGTCGGCCTCGGTGCCTCCGGTTTGCACGCCGCGTCATACGTTCTCGCAGGCGGCGCAATCAACGGATTCGGTCACGCCGGCATCGTTCGGCGCCCCAACAGCGGATACGCCACGAACATGCCCGTCCTCGCCTGGTTGACCGTCGGCGAAGGCTGGCATCGCAACCATCACCTCGCCGAGAACTCTCCCCGACTTGGCTACGGACGCCAACTCGACCTCGGCTGGGTCGCCATCTGCGGACTCCACCACCTGCGGCTTGCCACGGTGACGACCCGCGGCGCGGCCGGCCTTCGTCGCTTCCAGTCTCTGTCTCACCACAGCATCTAACCCGCAATGCCGGACTTCCGGCGCGCCGGCGCCGGCGCTCGGCAGGGTTT
>DATMUX010000222.1:0-6164 GCA_035563695.1 Acidimicrobiia bacterium | reverse complement strand
CGGTGCGCCCACGAGCCGCGACACGGAGTGCTTCTCCATGTACTCCGACATGTCGATGCGTACCATCGCGCGCTCGTCGTCGAACAGGAACTCGGCCAGCGCACGCGCCAGCTCCGTCTTGCCGACGCCGGTGGGGCCGAGGAACAGGAACGAGCCGATCGGCCGGTTCGGGTCGGACAGTCCCGCCCGGGAACGGCGGATCGCGTTCGCGACCGCGGTGACGGGAACGTCCTGGCCGACGACGCGCTGGTGCAGGTGCTCCTCGAGGCGCACGAGCTTCGCCATCTCGCCTTCCATGAGGCGCGAGACGGGGATACCCGTCCACTTCGCGACGATCTCGGCGATGTCTTCCTCGTCGACCTCTTCCTTCAGCATGCGCCCGTCGTGCTGCAGCTCGTCGAGCCGTTGCGTCATCGACTCGATCTCGCGGTCGAGCACGGGGATGTGCCCGTAGCGCAGCTGCGCGGCGCGCTCGAGGTCGCCCGAACGCTCGGCCCGCTCGGCATCGAGCTTCGATTGCTCCAAGCGCTCCTTCGCGTCCTGGATTGCCACGATCGCGTCCTTCTCCGACTGCCAGTGCGCGACCATGCCGTCGCGCTCCTCGCGCAACGACTGCAGCTCCGCGTCGAGCGCGGCCCGGCGGCTCTTCGACGCGTCGTCGGTCTCCTTCGCGAGCGCGGCCCGCTCGATCTCGAGCTGGCGGATGCGCCGCTCGACGACGTCGATCTCGAACGGCATCGAATCGATCTCGATGCGCAGCCGCGACGCCGACTCGTCGACGAGGTCGATGGCCTTGTCGGGCAGCTGGCGACCGGTGATGTAGCGGTCGCTCAGCACCGCGGCCGCGACCAGCGCCGCGTCCTGTATGCGCACGCCGTGGTGGACCTCGTACCGCTCCTTCAGGCCGCGCAGGATCGCGATCGTGTCCTCGACGGACGGCTCGCCGACGTACACCTGCTGGAACCGCCGCTCCAGCGCCGCGTCCTTCTCGATGTACTTGCGGTACTCGTCGAGCGTCGTCGCGCCGATCATGCGCAGCTCGCCGCGCGCCAGCATCGGCTTGATCATGTTGCCGGCATCGACCGCGCCCTCGGCGCCGCCCGCGCCGACGATCGTGTGCAGCTCGTCGAGGAACGTGATGATCTCGCCCTCGCTGTCGGCGATCTCCTTCAAGACGGCCTTGAACCGCTCCTCGAACTCGCCGCGGTACTTCGAGCCCGCGACCATCGACCCGATGTCGAGCGCGATCACGCGCTTGTTGCGCAGGCCCTCGGGCACGTCGCCTTCGACGATCCGGCGCGCGAGACCCTCGACGATCGCGGTCTTGCCGACGCCGGGCTCGCCGATGAGCACGGGGTTGTTCTTCGTGCGGCGCGACAGCACCTGGATGATCCGCCGGATCTCCTCGTCGCGCCCGATGACCGGGTCGATCTTGCCCAGGCGCGCCGCCTCGGTGAGGTCGCGGCCGTACTTCTCGAGCGCCTGGTACTGCTCCTCGGGGTTGTCGCTCGTGACGCGGTGCGAGCCGCGCACCTGGCGCAGCGCGTCGAGCACCGCGTCGTGCGTGACGCCGAACGACCGCAACAGGTCGCCGACCCCGCCCGGCACCTCGGCCATCGCGAGCAGCACGTGCTCGGTCGAGAGGTAGTCGTCGTTGAGCGTGGCGCGCTCGTTGTCGGCGTTCTCCAGCACACGGAACGAGCTCGACGACAGCTGCGCGTCGCGCACGGTCGCGCCGCTCACGCGCGCCAGCTTGGCCAGCGCCTCGTCGACGCGCCGGCGCACGGCCGCGACGTCGACACCGATCCGCTCGATCACTCCGGAGACGATCCCCTCGGGCTGGTCGAGCAGCGTGCGCAGCAGGTGCTCGGGTGCGATCTCCGTGTTGCCCGCGTCGCGCGCCAGCGACTGCGCGGCGCCGAACGCCTCTTGCGCCTTGCGGGTGAACCGGCTCGGGTCGAGTGCCATGGCGGCTACCTCAGGGTCTCGATGCGAACGAGGGACGCGGAACGCAGGGGCACGATCTCGCGCTTGTACTGACGGTGGGTCGCGTCGACGCGCTCCTCCATCTCGCGGGCGAGGGCATCGAGCCGAGCCTCGAGCTCGGCGATGCGCTCGCGCGCGGCGTCGAGCTCGTCTTCGAGCGCGAGGATGCGATGCACGCCCGCGAGCGACACGCCGTCGTTGGTGAGCTCCTGGATGCGCCGCAGCAACCGGATGTCGCGCTCGGAGTAGCGCCGGCTGCGGCCGCTCGTGCGGGCAGGCGCGACCAGACCCTTGCGCTCGTAGATCCGCAGCGTCTGCGGATGCACGCCCGCGAGCTCGGCCGCGACCGAGATCACGTACAACGCCTGCGCGTCACGATCATTCGGAATTGTGGCCATCCGACTTCCTCCGGTCGTGCACCTCCGTGAGCAGCGCGGCGCGCGGATCCTCGGCGAGGACCTCGGCGACGTGCTCGATCGCGGCGCGCTGGTCGCCGTTCAGGTGGACAGGAACCTGCACGTCGACGGTGACGAGCAGGTCGCCCGCCGCCGACTTCTCGTCGGCCGGAACGCCACGCCCGCGCACGCGCAGCACCTTGCCGCTCGGCGTTCCCGGTGCGATGCGCACGGTCACCTGGCCGTCGAGCGTCGGCACCTTCACGTCGGCGCCGAGCGCGGCTTCCGCGAACGTCACCGGCAGCCGCAACGTGAGGTCGTTGCCGCTGCGCCCGAACACGCGGTGCCCGCGCACGTGCACGACGACATAGAGGTCGCCGGGCGGACCACCGTTGGCGCCCGCGGCCCCCCGTCCCTTCACGCGGATGCGCTGCCCGTCGGCCACGCCGGCCGGGATGCGCACCTTGACCTCACGGGCGCGCACCTCGACCCCGCGACCGCGACACGTCGGGCACGGCTTCGGGATGACCTGACCCCGTCCGCCGCACGTCGTGCAGACCTGCGAGAACGAGAACGGGCCCTGGTCGACCGCGACCGAACCGGACCCGTGACACTCGGGACACGTCTCGGGCATCGAGCCCGGCGCCGCGCCCGAACCCGCGCACGTCGAGCACGTCGCGTCGGCGCGGAAGCGCACCGTCGACGTCACGCCGGTCACGGCGTCGTCGAACGACAGGTGGAGCTCGGTTTCGAGATCCTGGCCTCGTTGCGGACCGGACGCGCCGCGGCGCCCGCGGCGGCCACCGGGCGCGCCGCCGCTGAAGAGGTTGCTGAAGATGTCGCCGAGCCCGCCGAGGTCGCCCTCGAATCGGAAGTTGCGGCCGCCTCCGCCGCCGGGACCGAAGCCACCGAGGCCCCCGGGACCGACACCCGACGCGACCATGCGGCGCACCTCGTCGTACTCGGCGCGCTTGGCTGCGTCGCCGAGCACGTCGTACGCGGCGGAGATCTCCTTGAATCGTTCCTCGGCGTCGGCGTTCCCGGGATTGGCGTCGGGGTGGTACTGCTTCGCGAGCTTCTTGTAGGCGCGCGAGATCTCCTTGTCGGCCGCGCTCTGCGGCACGCCCAACAAGGCGTAGTAGTCCTTCTCGAACCACTCGCGCTGGGCCGTCATTGCGGCTGCCTGGTCACCTTCACCATCGCGGGCCGCAGCACGCGGCCCTTCAGCTTCCAGCCGGCGCGCAACACGTCGCCGACGTGCGGCTCGCCGTCGCCGTCGTCCTGCATGACCGCTTCGTGCTCGTGGGGGTCGAAGGGCGCGCCCAGCGCGTCGATGTGCTCCAGGCCGGCCCGCTCCAGCACGCCGAGCATCTCGGCGAAGACGAGCTCGATGCCCTTGCGCACCTTGTCGTCGACGCCGCTCGACTCGAGGTTCCGCACCGCGAGCTCGAAGCTGTCGAGCACCGGCAGCAGCTGCTCGACCAGACCTTCGGTCGCGCGTTCCACGAGCGCGGTCTGCTCGCGCAGGACGCGCTTGCGGTAGTTCTCGAAGTCGGCCTGCAATCGCCGCGACGTGTCGAGCAGATCGTCGCGCTCGCGCTGGAGCGCGTCGATGTCGACCGAGAGCTCGGCCGCGGCCTCACTCGCTTCGTAGATGGCATCGGCGAGCTCCTCGTCCACGCTCGAACGCGGACGAGGGGCCGCATCGGGGTGTTCGTTCATCGTCACGCGCTCTGCTGGTCGTCGTCGACGATCTCGGCGTCGGCGACTTCCTCGTCGGACGGCTGCGACGCGCCCGTACCCGCGCCCGCGCCGCCACCCGCGGCCGAAGCCTGCTGCGACTGCACGTTCTGGTACAGGCGGCGCGTGAACTCGTTGCTCGCGTTGAGCAGCGACTCGTGCGCCTGCTTGACGGCCTCGATGTCGGGGCCGGCGAGGGCGTCCTTCAACGCCTTCAACGCGCCCTCGATCTTCTCGCGGTCCTCGGCCGGCACCTTGTCGCCCTGCTCCTTCAGCAGGTTCTCGGTCTGCCACGCCAGCGAGTCGGCCGTGTTGCGCGTCTCGGCCTCCTCACGCTTGCGCCGGTCCTCCTCCGCGTGGGCCTCGGCGTCCTTGATCATCTGGGAGATGTCGTCCTTACCGAGCGCCGTGCCCCCCGAGATGACCATCTTCTGTTCCTTGCCCGTGCCGAGATCCTTGGCCGACACGTGCACGATGCCGTTGGCGTCGATGTCGAAGGTGACCTCGATCTGGGGCACGCCGCGCGGTGCCGGCGGGATGCCGGTGAGCGTGAACGTGCCGAGCGCCTTGTTGCGGTACGCCATCTCGCTCTCGCCCTGCAGCACCTTGATCTCGACCGACGGCTGATTGTCGTCGGCAGTCGTGAACGTCTCCGACCGCTTCACCGGGATCGTCGTGTTGCGCTCGATGAGCTTGGTCATGATCTGACCCTTGGTCTCGATGCCGAGCGACAGCGGCGTCACGTCGAGCAACAAGATGTCCTTCACGTCGCCCTTGAGCACGCCCGCCTGGATCGACGCACCGGCCGCAACCGCCTCGTCGGGGTTGACACCCCTGTGCGCCTCCTTGCCGGTGAGCTCGTTCACGAGGTCGGTGACCGCGGGCATGCGCGTCGAGCCGCCCACGAGGATCACGTGGTCGATGTGCGACTTGTCGAGCCCGGCGTCGCGGATCGCCTGATCGAACGGGCCGCGGCACGCCTCGAGCAGGTCGCGCGTCATCTCCTGGAAGCGGGCACGCGTGAGCGACATCTCGAGGTGCAGCGGGCCCTCGCTCGTCGCGGTGACGAACGGCAGGTTGATCGTGGTCTCCTGCAGGTTCGAGAGCTCGATCTTGGCCTTCTCGGCGGCCTCCTTGAGCCGCTGCGCGGCCATCTTGTCGGCCGACAGGTCGACGCCGTGCGCGTTCTTGAACTCGGTGACCATCCAGTCGATGACGCGCTGGTCCCAGTCGTCGCCGCCGAGGTGGACGTCGCCGTGGGTCGACTTGACCTCGAACACCCCGTCGCCGATCTCGAGCACCGACACGTCGAACGTGCCGCCGCCGAGGTCGAACACGAGGATCGTCTGGTCCTTGCCCTCCTTGTCGAGGCCGTAGGCGAGCGCGGCCGCGGTGGGCTCGTTGATGATGCGCAGCACCTCGAGGCCCGCGATCTCGCCGGCTTCCTTGGTGGCCTGGCGCTGCGCGTCGTCGAAGTACGCGGGCACGGTGATGACCGCCTGCGTGACGGGCTGGCCGAGGTTCGACTCGGCGTCGCGCTTCAGCTTCTGCAGGATGCGGGCGCTGATCTCCTGCGCGGTGTACGCCTTGCCGTCGATGTCGATCGTCCAGGTGGTGCCCATGTGGCGCTTCACCGAACGGATCGTGCGGTCGGGGTTGGTGATCGCCTGCCGCTTGGCGACCTCGCCGACGAGCACCTCGCCCGACTTCGAGAACGCGACGACCGAGGGTGTGGTCCGGCTCCCCTCGGCGTTGGGGATGACGACGGGCTCCCCGGCCTCGAGCACCGAGACGACCGAGTTGGTGGTGCCGAGGTCGATGCCGACGGCCTTGGACATGAGCGTGCCTCCACGAGAACCAGAAGTTGAGTGAGTCGAATCACTATAACTTGATAATGGTGTTGTCAGATTCCCGGAACTTGTCGATCGGCAGGAAAACCTTGGGGAGGAAGTGACCCGAGATGGCCCAGATGCGCCGCAGCGGGGAAGTCGTTAGATTTCCCGCCCATGGCGCGGCGAGATGCATTCATCGATCACCTGCAGC